>JBLNAC010000247.1:0-2847 GCA_050259155.1 Syntrophothermus sp. | reverse complement strand
GTCGGCGACCCCGATCCCGTGCAGGCGGCGCAGGACGCGCTGCTGGAGGCACCGGCCGACGAGATCCTGATCTTCCAGCACGAGGACGCCCAGGCACGCTGGTTCGAGAAGGGGCTGTTCGAACGCGCCCAGGCGGGGCTCGAGCCGCCCCTGCGGCTGGTAGTCATCGGCGAGGCGGGGCCCGCGGGCCGGCACGTGGCCGCGGTCGAGGAGGCCGGGGCCGGCACGGTCGACCCCGACGCCGGCCACGAGATCGGCGCCGCGTATCTGCCGGGGCTGACTCGCGGCGACCTCGCCGGCATGGTCGCGGGCATCGTCGGCACGATCGTCGCCGCCGGCCTCGCCGCGGCGGTCACCGCGGACGGCTGCTCGGGCGGCGGCGGCGAAGCCGCGGCGATCCTGATCGCGATCGGCGTCGCGCTGGTCAACCTGGCACACGTGGTCGGCCTCACGCTGATGGAGAGCGTCCGCTACAGGGGCGGGTTCGCCGCCTTCTTCCGCTACCTCTCGCTGCTGGGGACCCCCGCGGCCGTGCTGGCCAACCTGATCATCCTGCTCGCGACCTGAGGAGGAGCCCCGGGGGACTATCCGCCGAGCACGGCGAGCGCTTCGTCGCGGCTTTCGAGGACGGGGATCGAGTCCGCGACCCCGCTGACCTCGAGCACGCGCCCGACCTGATCGCCGGCGCCCGCGATCGCCAGCCGCGGCGGCCCGCCCTCCGCTCCGAGCTGCTGCCAGGCGCGGACCAGCGTCGCGATGCCGGTCGAGTCGATGAACTCGCACTCGCCGAGGTCGATCAGCAGCGCGGCACCGTTGGCGACGGTCTCGCTCAGCGGGGCCTCCAGCTCGCCGACGGTGGCGAGGTCGAGCTCGCCGCGGACGGCGATCACCCGAACCGCCCCGACCTTGCTCGAGGTGGCCTGGAAAGGAGTTGGCGCCACGGGCCGATGCTAGCGAAGCACCTCCTCACCGCTTCACGCACGCAGGGCGTCGCCCGTTTCCCGATTTCTGCCGGGGGTAACCAGAGGGCAAGGAGGCAGTCGATGGGTATGCTCGCCGCCGGGATAGAGGGCGAAACGTATTCCGCGAACAGGGCGAATTCTTGGAAACGACCACAGACGATCGATCAAGGGTCAGGCTGTCGCTTCCCGCCCGCGCCGAGAACGTAGCCGTCGTCCGGCATGCGCTGGCGGGCCTCGGGGAGCGGCTCGGGATGGACGAGGCCTCCGTCGCCGACCTGAAGACGGTCGTCACCGAGGCGGCGATGAACGTCGTCGTCCACGCCTATCCCGAGGGAAGCGAGGGCCTGCTCGCGGTCGACGCCTGGGCCGAGGGGGACGGGCTCACGGTCGAAGTCCGCGATCACGGGATGGGAATCCGGCCGCGCCCCGACGTCGACCGACCGAGCCTGCGCATCGGCCTCACCCTGATCGCGGCGCTCTCCTCCAGCTTCGAGATCAGCGGCGGGATCGGGCGCGGGACCGCGATCCGGATGCACCTCCCGCTGCGGACCGCCGACGAGCCTGTCGACGAGGCTCGCGACGCGCCTCCCGCGCGGCCGCCGGACGTGACCCAGGTCACGATCGGCCCCCCGGAGATGGTCGGCACCGTCCTCTCGCGAGTGCTCGGAGCCATCGCCGCGCGCCGCGACATCAGCGTCGACCGGGTCTCGGACGCGATGCTGCTGAGCGACGCGATCGCCGCCGGGGCGCCGCGCGGATTCGCCGACGGCCACGTCGCCCTCAGCCTCTCCGATCGGGCGGACGGCGTGGTCCTCCGCGTCGGTCCGATGACCGCCGGGGGCGCCGAGCGGCTCCGCGAGAGCCTCGACCTGCCCGACGGAGGCTCGCTGGCGAGCCTCGCGGACGACCTGCGGGTCGAGCGCGACGCCGGCGGCGAGCACCTCGTCGTCGAGATCGCCGGCGGACGCGACGACGTCCACTAGATCGTCGCGCCGGCGCCGCCGGCGCTCCTCAGGCCTCTTCGCCCTCGGCCTGGACGTCGCCGACCTCTGCGCGAATCCGCTCGAGGGCCCGCCGCAGGATCCGCGACACATGCATCTGGGAGTGTCCGATCCGCTCGGCGATCTGGGATTGGGTGAGGTCGTCGACGAAGCGAAGCTTGAGAACGACTCGCTCCCGCTCGTCGAGGTGCGGCAGCACCTCCTCGAGGGCCAGCTTGTCCTCGACCAGCTCGAAGCCCGCGTCCTCGTCGCCGATCCACTCCGACGCCGGCGACTCGTCCTCCTCGCCGCCCACGGGGCGGTCGAGCGAGAGCGGGCGGCGATTCTGGTTTGCCTCGAGCACCTCGAGGACGTCCGTCGGATCGAGCTCCAGGCGCTCGGCGATCTCGCCGACCGACGGCGAGCGCTGCAGCCTCACCGTCAGCTCGGAGATCGCTTTGTCGACCTCGGCCATGCGGTCGTGGAGTCCGCGGGGCACCCGAACCGTCCACACCCGGTCGCGGAAGTGGCGCTTCAGTTCGCCGAGGATCGTCGGCGAGGCGAAGGCCGCGAACGGCGTTCCCCGCGAGGGGTCGAAGCGGTCGATCGCGTTGACGAGCCCGAGGCTCGCCACCTGGAAGAGGTCGTCGAAGGACTCGCTGGCGCCCCGGTAGCGCAGCGCGAGATTGCGGGCGAAGGGGAGGTAGCGGCGCACGAGCTCCTCGCGCGTCGCGGGATCGCGGTCGGCCCGGAACCGGCGCCAGAGCTCCCGCTCGCCCGTCAGGCCCTCGGTGACCCGGTCGTCGATCACCCGTTCTTCGTCCTCGCTCGCCACGATCGATCCTCCGCGCGCCGGATAGTTGCACCGGCGCCGCCCTGAGAGCGATGAATCAACTGTGCGGCGC
>JBLNAC010000246.1:0-9208 GCA_050259155.1 Syntrophothermus sp. | reverse complement strand
CCCTGGACGAGGCCGAGCGCGATCGCGCGGCGGCCGGGAAGCGGCTCGCCGCCCGGTGCGGTCAAGCGCCGCTCGTGCCGGAGGGCTCGGCGGATCCCCGTCGCCGCTTCACGATCAGGTAGACGACGCCGATCACGATCGCCGCCAGGACGACGTAGTCGAGGTAGCCGAGCTTGTGGCGCCAGTCTTCCCAGTTGTCGCCGACCGCTTCGCCGATCAGCGCCAGGGCCGTGACCCAGGGGATCGAGCCCGCGACCGTGTAGGCGGTGAAGCGCCAGAAGGGCATCTCGGCGACGCCGGCGGGAAGCGAGATGAAGGTGCGGATGATCGGCAGCATGCGCGAGAAGAAGACCGTCGGCGCCCCGTAGCGGGCGAACCAGTCGTCGGCCCATTTCAGGTGCTTGGGGTTGACGTGGATCAGCCGGTTCTTCTCGAGCAGGTCGATCCGGCCGTAGTAGCCGGCGGCGTAGGCGAGCCAGGAGCCGACCACGTTGCCGAGGACGCCGGCGACGATGATGCCGACCAGCGTCAGTTCGCCTTTGGAGACGCTGAAGCCGGCGAAGAGCATGATCGCCTCGCTCGGGATCGGTATGCAGGCCGACTCGAGCGTCATCAGGATGAAGATCGCCGCGTACCCGGCCGAGCCGATGAATTCGGTGGCGAGGTCGACGATCGGTTCGACCACCTTGTCGGTGATCGTGGCAAGGAGCAGAAAGGCGGTCATCGCAGCCGCACATCGTAAACTGAGCCGGTCTATGGGCAGGTTGAACCACCCCGTGTACCGCAACCGGGTGCTGCAGGTCACCGCCGACGCCTGCCTCGTCGCGCTGGCGTACTTCCTCGCCTTCCAGCTGCGGTTCCTCGACGATCCGCATGGCTGGCCGCACCGCTACGAGGTCCTCTTCGCCCAATCGGTCGGCTTCGTCGTCGTCGGCAAGATCGCGATCTTCATCGCCTTCGGCCTGTACCAGAAGTGGTGGCGCTACGTCAGCGGCAGCGACTTCCTCCAGATCCTGCGCGCGGTCGTCGTCTCCAGCGCGATCCTCGTCATCGTCTTCGCCGTCGCCAAGCCGTTCGCCCACACGCTGCCGCGCTCGGTCGAGGTCACCGACTTCGTCCTCACCCTGGTCCTGATCGCCGGCGCCCGGCTGCTCGTGCGCCTGATCATCGAGCGCCCCCAGCGCGGCGCCAAGCTGCCCCGGCGGGAGGTGCTGGTGATCGGCGCCGGCTCTGGCGGCCAGATGGTCGTCCGCGAGCTGCAGCTCAACCCCAACATCGGCTCGACCGCGATCGGCTTCGTCGACGACGACCCGCGCAAGCGGGGGATGAGGATGCTCGGCCTCAAGGTCCTCGGCGCGACCGACGAGATCGACGAGATCCTCGACGAGACCGAGCCCGACGAGGTCGTGATCGCGATCCCGTCGGCGCCGGGGACGCTGCGGGCCAAGGTCGTCGCCGCCTGCCGCGGGCGCGAGATCCCGGTCCGCACCCTGCCGACGGTGTTCGAGCTGCTGCGGGGAGGCGTCCAGCTCAACCGCCAGCTGCGCGAGGTGCGGGTCGAGGACGTGCTCGGCCGCGACCCGATCGTCCGCGAGCTCGACCGCGTCGGCGCCTACCTGCGCGACCGGATCGTCCTCGTCACCGGCGCCGGCGGGTCGATCGGGTCGGAGCTATGCCGCCAGATCGCCCAGGTCAAGCCCCGCCTGCTGGTGATGCTCGACCACGCCGAGGACAACCTCTTCCAGATCGACCGCGAGATGGTCGAGGAGCGCCACTTCACCAACGTCGAGTCGGTCCTCGCCGACTGCAAGGAGGCGCATCGGATGCTGGAGGTGATGGAGCGCTTCAAGCCCGCCGTCGTCTTCCACGCCGCCGCCTACAAGCACGTGCCGTTGATGGAGGCCAACCCCCTCGAGGCCGTCCGCAACAACGCGATCGCGACCAGGATCACGGCCGAGACGGCCGCCGCCTCCAAGGCCGAGCGCTTCGTCCTCATCTCGACCGACAAGGCGGTCAACCCGCAGACCGTGATGGGCGCCTCGAAGGCGATGGCCGAGTGGATCGTCGAGTCGGCCGGCCATACCCATCCGGGCACCCGCTTCGCCTCGGTCCGCTTCGGCAACGTCCTCGCCTCCTCCGGCAGCGTCGTCCCGATCTTCCGCAGCCAGATCGAGCGCGGCGGCCCGGTCACCGTCACCCACCCGGAGATGACCAGGTACTTCATGACGATCCCCGAGGCGGTCCAGCTGGTGATCCGCGCGGGGGACATCGGCGCCGGCAAGGGCGAGGTGTTCGTCCTCGACATGGGCGAGCCGGTCCGGATCGTCGACCTCGCCCACAACATGATCCGCCTCGCCGGCTACGAGCCGGAGCGAGAGATCGCGATCGAGTTCACCCAGCCGCGGCCGGGGGAGAAGCTCCACGAGGAGCTGTTCGGCGAGGAGGAGCGCCCGCAGCCGACAGCCGCCCGCCGGATCAACCGCGCCGTGCGCGTGCGCGACATCGACCCCGACTGGGTCGAGCGGACCCTGAACTCCCTCGAAGGCCTGGTTCTGGCCGGGGACGAGGCTAATTTGGCCGAGCGGGTGGTGGAACTGATCGCCGCACCCGGCGGCGACGCCGCGACGGTCGCCTACGACGAGTAGCCTCCCGCTGCCTCTTGTTCAACCTGATCAAGGAAATCGGCTCCTACGCTGGCCTGGCGGCCTTCCTGGGCCTCGGCGTCCTCGCCCTGCTCTCGTTCGCGCACGGGCGCGACATCCGGCGCCTGCGCGAGTGGGCGGGGTCGGCACCCGAGCGCGACGCCGAGCGCAAGGAGGTGACGTCGGCCGTCGCCGCCCAGCGGGCGGAAGAGCTGCGCGCGCTCGAGGATGCGCGCACCGCCGAGCACGAAGCGATCGAGAAGCGCGAGGAGCGCCGTCGCCGGCGCGAGGAGGGGCTGCCGGAAGTCTCGCGGGGGGAACGCTGGCGCCAGCGCTTCGCCAGCTTCGGCGAGCGGCTCGGCGAGCCTCGATCGCTGATCGCGATCTTCGTCGTGATGCTCCTGGTCGTCGCCGGGGTCGCCTTCGCGCTGGTCAACGGCTCCGACGGCAAGGCCAAGACCAAGAGCGCCGCGGCGAAGGTCGCTCCCGGCGAAATCGAAGTCGCGGTGCTGAACGGCACCGCGGTGCCGGGGCTCGCGGCCAGCTTCGGCGACAAGGTGCAGAAGAAGGGCTTCGAGCTCGGCGCGGTGACCAACAGCAGCTCGAGCTTCGCCGAAAGCGTCGTCATGTACACGCGCGGCCACAAGACCGAGGCGAAGAAGGTCGCCAAGCAGCTCGGGATCTCGAAGCTGCAGCTGATGACCGCCGAAATCAAGGACCTCACGGGGGACGCGGAGGTGGTGGTGGTCGTCGGCGAGGACAATGCCGCGGCGGCCGAATAGCGGCTCGCGCCCGGTCCCGCCTCGCGCCGCCGCAATCGTCTTCGCCCTGCTCGTGCTGGCGACGGTCGCCGCCTTCGCCTACGCGCAGAGGCTGAAGCGGGACCCGCTGGTCCTCGACCGGGTGACCTTCGTCGCGGTTCCCGTCGTCCACCCCAGGGCGCCGGTCCACGACCGCTTCACCCCCAACGGCGACTGCCGCAACGATCGCATCCGCATCCGCTTCCGCACCACCGTCTCCGACCGCGGCACGGTCCAGATCGTCAAGCCGGGCGGCAGGGTCGTGATCACCCTCGCCCGCGACCGCTTCCTCAAGCGCTACCGCTTCCACACCTTCTACTGGGACGGTCGTGAGCGCGGCGGCGGGCTGGCGCCGCCCGGCCGCTACAAGCTGCGCGTGAAGCTGATCGGCGAAGGCCGCACCCTGGTCCCGCCGGGGACGATCCGGCTCCACCGGGCGCCTCCCCACCCACTGCCGGGCTGCAGGGCGGGAGCGCGGTCGCCTTGAGCCACCTCCTCGCCGGCGCCGGGGTCGTCATCGCCGCCGGCGCCGCGGCAGCGGCCATCCTGCTACCCGCCGGGCGGCTTCGCGCCGTGCTGATGGCGCTCGCCCTCGTCCTCTTCCCGCTCCTGATCCTCGGCGACCAGTGGCACACGCAGCAGATCGTCGACCTCCGCCACAACACCGGCCGGGTCGTCTTCCTGCTCACGGTCGCGGCACTCTCCGTCGGCGCCCTCTCGCTCCTCTTCCATCGCTGGCCGATCCTGCTGCCGCTGGCGATCGTCGCGGTCCTCCCCTTCCGGATCCCGCTCCACGCCGGCGGCGACACCGCGAACCTCCTGGTCCCGCTCTACCTCGTCATCGCCGCCGGCGTCGCCGCCGCTCTCGTCCGTGACTGGCCCGCTTCGAGGGCCGCGGCGTCTGCCGCGGGCGCTTCTCCGGCGGCTGGCGCGGGTGGGGAGGCCGAGAACGGAGCAACGCACCGCGCGCAGGCCTTCCCACCCGTGACAGGACCCGCCGGCGGGGCGGCCTGGCTACCGCGGGTCCTGGCAGCAGTGGTCGTGCTGTACGCGCTCCAGTCCCTCTACTCGGAGGACTTCTCGAAAGGCCTCCAGAACGCCTGCTTCTTCCTCGTTCCCTTCACGGTCACCTACGCGCTGCTCCAGGACGTCCGCTGGGGCCAGCGCCTGCTGAAGCTCACCCTGGTCGTCGTCGCCGTCGAGGCGCTCCTCTTCGTCGCGGTCGGCAGCGTCGAGTACGTCAGCCGCAGCCTGTTCTGGAACGAGGCGGTGATCCGCTCCAACGACTTCCACACCTACTTCAGGGTCAACTCCGTCTTCTGGGACCCCAACATCTACGGCCGCTACCTGGCGCTGGTCGTGGTAGTCGTCGCCACGGCGCTGCTCTGGTCCCGGGACCGGCGCGACTTCTGGCTGCTCGCCGGGGCGGTCCTGGTGCTCTGGATCGGCCTCGCCCAGACCTTCTCCCAGTCGAGCTTCTTGGCCCTGCTGGCCGGCCTCGCGGCGCTCGCCGCGATCCGCTGGAGCTGGCGCCTGACGTTGGCGGCGGTGCTCGTCGGCCTCGTCGGCGCGGTGCTCGTGGTGATGCTCGTCGGTGGCAAGGGGTTCGACCTCGGGCGGCTCAACGTCGACACCAGCGGACGCGCCCACCTCGTCTCCGGCGGTCTCCGGCTGTTCGGTGAACGCCCGCTGTGGGGCTACGGCGCCGGCTCCTTCCAGCGCGCCTACAGCGAGCACCAGGCCAGGAGCAACCTGCCGGTCTCGATCTCCCACACCGAGCCGGTCACGATCCTCGCCGAGCAGGGGCTGCTCGGGATCGCCGCCTACGTCGCCCTCGTCGCCGTCGCCCTCTGGGCGATGGCGTCCGGCATCCGCGGCCCGCCCTCGGCGGAGCGCGCCGGCCGCGCCGCCGTGCTGGCCGCCTTCCTCGCGCTGCTCGTCCACTCGATGGCCTACGCCGGGTTCTTCGAGGACCCGATCGCCTGGGTCCTGCTGGCGGCCGGAGCGGCGCTCGCCATCGTTCCGGCGGCCGCTCCCGGGGTCCGCGAGCCGGCGTAGGCTCGCCGTGGTGCCGAGTCCGGTGAGGGAGCCAGCCTGATGTCGGGATACCTGCGCCGCCTGGCGACGACCGGCGCCGCGTACACCGCGGCGAGCATCCTCTCGAAGCTGATCGCCGTCGTCCTGCTGCCGCTCTACACGCGGTACCTCACCCCCGCCGACTACGGCGCCGCCGAGGTCCTCTTCGCCGCCGTCGTCTCGGTCAGCATCGTCGTCCGCCTCGGCCTGATCGAGGCGCTGCTGCGCTTCTACTACCGCGACGACGAGGACCCCGCGCGCGTCGTCTCCAGCACCTTCGCCGGCCTCTTCTGGCTGTCGACGCTGGGCGCCCTCCTGCTGATGCCGTTCGCGAAGCCGATCTCCGAAGCGCTGCTCGCCCGGCCCGCGGCCGGCCTGGCGCGGATCTCGATCGCCGGGCTCTGGGTGCTGACGATGTTCGAGTTCATGCTCACCCTGTTCCGCCTCGAGGAGCGGGCCCGGGCCTTCTTCGTCACCACCGTGCTCAACGTCCTGGTGACCATCGGCCTGACGATCGTCCTCGTCGTCGGCGCCGGCGAGGGCGCCCGCGGCCTGCTGGTCGGCAGCTACGCGAGCGGCGCGGCCTTCGTCCTCGCCCTCATCGTCATCCAGCATCGCCGCCTCTCGCTCCGCTTCGACCCGGCGATGCTGCGGCGCCTGCTCCGCTTCGGCCTGCCGACGATGCCCGCCGAGGCCTCGCTCTACCTGCTCAACTTCGTCGACCGGCTGATCATCGTCCGCTCCGTCGGCCTCGCCGAGGCGGGTCTCTACTCGCTCGCGGTCAAGTTCGCGCAGGCGGTCAACGTCCTCGTCCGCGGCTTCCAGCTCGCCTGGCCGCCGCTCGCCTACTCGATCCGCGACGACGGCGAGGCGCGCCGCGCCTACGCGGCCGTCGTCACGCTGTTCGTCGCCGCCTGCGCCTTCGTCGTCACCGGGATGTGGCTGTTCTCGCGCTGGATCGCCCGCGCCCTCGCCGCGCCCCAGTTCTTCGACTCCTACGAAGCGGTCGGCCTGATCTCGACCGCGGTGACGCTCTACGCGCTCTACATGGTGATGGTGGTGATCCTCGGCAGGACCGGCCGCACCGAGTTCAACTTCCCGGCCGCGATCAGCGCCCTCATCGTCAACGTCGTCCTCAACCTGGTCCTGGTTCCGCCGCTGGGGATCGTCGGCGCCGGGCTCGCCCTCGTCGCCTCCTACCTGGTCGTGGTCGCGCTGATGTACGCGCTCACGCAGCGCCTCTTCCCGGTCCCCTACCAGTGGGGGCGCCTGGCCCGGATCGTGATCGTGTCCGCGGCCCTGGTCTCCCTCGGCGAGCTGGTGATGCCGACCTCCGGCGCGGCGGGCTTCGTCGGCCGCGCCCTGCTGCTCGCGGCCTACCCGCTCTCGCTCCGGCTCAGCGGCTTCTTCACCACCGGCGAGCGCGCCTGGCTGGCGCAGCTGCGACGCCCCCGGCTGCTCGCCGCCGAGCTCCGCGCCCTGCGGACCGAGCCCGCGGTCGAGGCCGCGCGCCTGCCCGAGGTCTACGAGGTGGAGCGCATGGACGAGGACTCGAGGTTCTGAGGAGGCGTCAGCCTCCGGCCGCGGCCCGGTCGCGCAGGCTCTCGCCACGGTCCGGGTGCAGCGCCTGGCGGGCGTGGGCCCATTGGATGCGGGCGGAATGGCGGGGAAGGAAGACCGCGGCGAGCGCCCGCACGGCGTAGGCCCAGGCGGTGAGCCAGCGCACCGCGCGGGCGGCGCCGGGCCCGTGGTGCCTGCGCATGTAGAGGTCGCGGTTGCGGTGGAATTCGACGATCCGCGGCAGGCCCGCCCCGAGGTCGGTCGAGAGTTGGTCGTGGTGGACGGCGAGCGCGTCGGGGACGAAGAGGACGTGCCAGCCGGCGTCGGCGAGCCGCCGGGCGAAGTCGCACTCGTCGTAGTAGACGAAGAAGGCGGGGTCGAGGTAGCCGACCCGGGCCGCCGCCTCGCGCCGCACCATCAGCGCGCTCGACTGCGCCCACTCGACCCGCCGCGTATTCCAGCCGGTGCTCTGCACCGTGAACAGGCGGTGCAGGAAGAGGGCGCCGGCCAGCGCCGTGCCGACGCCGGGGAAGCGCCAAGCACAGGGCACCGGGTTGCCGTCGGCGTCGAGCAGCTGCGGGGCCGCCGCCGCCGCGCGCTCGTCCGCGTCGAGCGCCGCCATCAACGCGTGGACGGCGCCGGAGCGGATCTCCGCGTCCTCGTTGAGGAGCAGGCAGTAGCGACCGCGGGCCCGCTTCAGGAGGGTCGAGTCGTTCTCCGCCTTGCCGGCCCGGCGGTCGAGCTCGATCAGCTCGACGTCGCCCCCGAGCGCGCGGACCGCGTCGGCCGAGCCGTCCGTGGAGGCGTTGTCGAGGACGAGGATCTCGCGCTCGACGCCTTCCGGGTGGGTCTCCTCGAGCGCCCGCAGGCAGGCCAGCAGGTGGTCGCGGCCGTTGGTGTTCACGACGCAATAGGAGAGCGCGGGCGGCAAGGGGGGCACGATAATCGCCCGTCGGATGACGGTGAGAGTCCAGCTGGTCGATCCCTCGGCCTTCACGCCGCCGTACGACCGCGCCCTCGCCGCGGCGCTGGCCCGCGCCGGCGCCGACGTCGAGCTGCTCACCTCCCGCTTCCTCTACGGCGCGGTCCCGGACCCGGAGGGGTACCGCGTGCGCGAGGTCTTCTACCGCCGTACGGCCGCCCGCGGCCTCGACGCCTTCGCCCGGCTGCCGTTCAAGGCCGCCGAGCACCTGCCCGACATGCTGCGGCTGCGGCGCCTCGCCGACGCCGACGTCGTCCACTACCAGTGGCTCACCGCGCCGGCGCTCGACGCCCACCTGCTGCCGCCCCTGCGGCCGCGGGTGATGACCGCCCACTACGTCCTCCCCCCGCGCGCCAGCCGGCGGCAGATCCACGCCGCCCGCCGCGTGTTCGGGCGCATGGACGCGGTCGTCGCCCACTCCGCGCACGGCGCCCGCCGGCTGCGGGAGGAGGTCGGGCTCGACCCCGGGCGCGTGCGCGTCATCCCCCACGGCGCCTTCGGCTATCTGACCGCGCTGCCACGGGAGAGGCCGCTGCCGCCTGAGCTGCGCGGGGCCGAGGGGCCGGTCGTCCTCTGCTTCGGCCTGCTCCGCCCCTACAAGGGCCTCGAGAACCTGCTCGAGGCGTTCAGCGAGGTGCCGGGCGCCGAGCTGTGGATCGTCGGCAATCCCCGCATGCCGGTCGAGCCGCTGCACGAGCTCGCCGCCCTCACCGGCGCCCGCGTCCGCTTCGTCACCCGCTTCGTCGAGGACGCCGAGATCCCGGCGATCTTCCGCGCCGCCGACGTCGTCGTCCTGCCCTACCTCGACGCCGAGCACTCGGGCGTCCTCTACACCGGGCTCGCCTTCGGCAAGCCGCTCGTCCTGAGCGCCGTCGGCGGCTTCCCCGAGGTTGCCGAGGAGGGCGCCGCGCGCCTCGTCGAGCCCGGCGACGTCGGCGCCCTCGCCGCCGCCCTGCGCGAGCTGACCACCAACGCCGCTGCCCGAGAGGAGCTCGCCGCCGCCGCCCGCGCCGCCGCCGCCGGGCCCTTCTCCTGGGAGGAGGCCGCGCGGCTCACCCTCGAGCTCTACCGCGAGCTGATCGAGGCGAGGCGATGACCACGCCGGCGGCGATCGTCTTCTGGCTCAGCGTCGCGCTGATCCTCTACAC
>JBLNAC010000245.1:0-3450 GCA_050259155.1 Syntrophothermus sp. | reverse complement strand
GGCGCTGTACGCGGCGGAGATCGCCGACGAGCGGGTCGAGGTCGACGAGGAGCCCCAGCGGGAGGAGACCGAGTTGGCGCTGATCCTCGAGGACGAAGGGCTCGAGCGCGCTGATGCCGAGCGGGTCGCCGCCGGCCTCGCCGCCAACCCCGACGTCTTCCTCCGCACCAAGGTGCAGAAGGAGCTGGGGCTCTCTCCCGACGTCGGGGGCGCCGCCCTCGGCGACGCGCTCGTGGTCGGGTTGACCTACCTCGGCGCCGCGATCATCCCGCTCTGGCCCTACGCGGCGCTGCCGCTGATCGCCCCGGCGCTGGCGGTCAGCCTCGCCTGCACCCTGGTCGCGCTCTTCGTCCTGGGCGTGATCAAGGGCACCGTCGCCCGCCAGCGCCGGGCCTTCGCCGGGCTGCAGGTCCTGCTGATCGGCGGGGTCAGCGCCGGCGTCGGCTTCGCGATCGGCCATCTGATCACGGCGATCGTCGGCTGACCGCGCTGGTGCCTCCGATTCACCGCGCGCACCGACCCCCGGCTCCCCCGGCCTAGCATGTGGCGGTGAGCGCGCGCGCCTCCCGGCCGGCCGAGATCCTGCATCTCTCCTCGATCGCGGGCGGCGCCCTGCGCGACGCCGACGGAGCCCGGCTGGGGCGGGTCGACGACCTGATCGTCCGCCTCGGCGGCACCGGCTACCCGCCGATCACCGGCTTCCTGGCCACGGTCGCCCGACGCCAGGCCTACCTTCCCGCCGACAGGGTCGCGCGCATCGAGCCCCGCTCGGTCGTCCTCAGCAAGGCGAAGCTCGACCTGCGTCCCTTCCGCCGGCGCCCGGACGAGGTGCTCCTCAAGCACGACGTCCTCGACCATCAGCTGATCAACGTCGAGGGTGCCCGCCTCGTCCGCGCCAACGAGGTCGAGCTGGCCCGCCTGGAGGGATGGTGGCGGGTCGTCGGCGTCGACGCCGGCGCCCGCGGCGGCCTCCGGCGGCTCCTGCCGAGGCCGTTCGGGAGGCGGATCGCGACCCGCGAGTTCCTCGACTGGGCCAGCGTAGAGCCGTTCTCGGGCGACGTCCGCGCGATGCGACTCCGGGTCCTTCACCCCAGGCTGGCGAAGCTGCACCCGGCCCAGATCGCCGACCTGGTCGAGGCCGCGTCCCACGAGGAGGGCGAGGAGATCATCCAGGCGGTCGGCCAGGGAAGCGAGCTCGAGGCCGACGTCTTCGAGGAGCTCGACGCCCAGCACCGGGTCGAGTTCATCGCCGACCGCTCGGACGCGGAGGTGGCCGGGCTGCTGGGGCGGATGGCCCCCGACGACGCCGCCGACATGGTCGCCGAGCTGCCCGAGCAGCGCCGCGAGGACGTCGTCGAGCACCTGCCGCCGGCGGCGCGGCGCAAGGTGCGGGCGCTGCTCGGCTACGACCCCGCCGAGGCCGGCGGTCTGATGAGCCCGGACTTCGTCAGCGTCTACCGGCAGGCGACGGTCGAGGAGGCCCTGGACCGCGTTCGGCGCAGCGCCCTCGCCGACGAGCTGCTGGCGACGATCTTCGTGATGGACGCGCGCCACCGCTTCGTCGGCGCCCTGCCCCTCGCGGCGCTGGTTCGCGCCGCCCCCGAGAGCGGCATCGTCGACCTCGACGTCGAGTACGTGCCAAGCATGCTCCCCGAGGCCGACTTCGAGGAGGTCGCACGGTTGATGGCCGACTACAACCTCACCGCCGCGCCCGTCGTCGACTCCGAGGGCCGGATGGTCGGCGTCGTCACCGTCGACGACGTGCTGGAGGTGCTGCTGCCGAAGGCCTGGCGGCGGCGCTTCGGGCTGCTGGGCGAGGACTGACTCCGCTCACATAGACTCGGCCGATGCCGATCAACCGGGACGGACAGATGGATGCGGGACCGAGTACCAGCCGCCATGAGGCGGGCTCGGTCGCTGGCAGGCGCGCGGCCGCACCTGCCCACCCGGCTGCGCCGCCGGCGTAGCCGGCTGCTCGTCCTCCTCGCGCTGCTCGGGCCCGGGCTGATCGCCGCCAACGCCGGCAACGACGCCGGCGGCATCGCCACCTACTCCGAAGTCGGCGCACGCTACGGCTACACGCTGCTTTGGGCGATGGTCCTCATCACCGTCTCCCTCGCGCTCGTCCAGCGCTCGGCGGCGCGGATGGGGACGGTGACGGGCAAGGGCCTGGCCGAGCTGATCCGCGAGCGCTACGGGATCCGCTGGTCGGCCTTCGCGACGCTGGCCGTGCTGATCGCCAACTTCGGCATCTGCATCTCGGACTTCGTCGGGATTGGCGCCGCTCTCGGCCTTGCCGGGATCCCCGCCCAGGTCTCGGTCCCGATCGCGGCCGTGGCGATCTGGCTGATCATCGTGCGGGGCTCCTACCGCTCGGCGGAGAGGGTGTTCATCTGGCTGACGATCCCCTTTCTCGCCTATCCGGTCGCGGCGATCCTCGCCCATCCCGACTGGGCGGAAGTCGCCCACTCCCTCGTCGTGCCGCAGGTCCAGGCCAGCCCTGCCTTCCTGCTGCTTTTCGTCGCGATGGCCGGGACCACGATCACCCCGTACATGCAGCTGTACCTGCAGTCCGCGGTCGTCGAGAGCGGCGCGACTGTCGAGGACCTGCCGGCCGAGACGCGGGAGGCGGTCGGCGGGGCCCTCTTCGCCGACGCGGTCGCGGCCTTCATCATCATCGCCACCGGCGCCACGCTGTACGTCAACGGGATCCACTCGATCGGCTCGGCCGCCGACGCCGCCAAGGCCCTCGGTCCGCTCGCCGGCCCCTATGCCGAGCTGCTGTTCGGGATCGGCCTGCTGGGCGCGAGCCTGCTGGCGGCCGCGATCCTGCCGATCGCGACCTCCTACGTGGTCGCGGAGTCGCTCGGCTTCGAAAAGGGGATCGGCCGCCGCAGCGACGAGGCGCCCGTCTTCATGGGCCTGATCACCGCGATGATCGCGATCTCGACGATCGTCGCGATGGTCCCCGGCGTGCCGGTGATCGCCCTCCTGGTGGGAGTTCAGGTCGTCAACGGGGTGCTGCTGCCGATCAACCTCTTCTTCGTCTGGCGCCTGGCCCGCAGCCGGGAGCTGATGGGCGCGCACCGCAACCGCGGCGCCGTCGACCTCGTGACCGCCGCCACGGTCGCCGTCACGTCGACCCTCTCACTCGTCCTGGTCGCCGTCACCCTGCTCGGCCTCTGAGCCGGCCCAGGAGGTCGCCCGTCCGTTCGACCGCGCCCGGGTCCCAAGGGGGGCGAGCACCGTGCGGTCCTCCGGTCCGGGCCTCAGGATCAGGACCTCCGCCGGGGCTTTCTCCAGCAGCCAGACGAGGTCGGCGCCGGAGAGGCCGGCGGTCCCCGTCGCGGTCGCGGGGACCACCACCCGGTCGAAGCTCTCGCTGCCGAGCAGGCGGGCGAGCGCGTGGCGGTAGGTGCGCCCTCGCTCGATGCGGGAGTCGACCGAGAC
>JBLNAC010000244.1:0-14548 GCA_050259155.1 Syntrophothermus sp. | reverse complement strand
GGCATGGAGTACATGTCGGCGATCGTCGCCGGCCAGCTGCCGCCGCCGCCGATCGCGGTGACGATGCGGCTTCGGCCGGTCGAGCTCGAGGAGGGCCGGGTCGTCTTCGAGGGCGAGCCCGGCGAGGAGCACTACAACCCGATCGGCGTCGTCCACGGCGGCTACGCCGCGACGCTGCTCGACTCGGCCCTCGGCTGCGCGGTGCACACGACCCTCCCGGCCGGGGTCGCCTACACGTCGCTCGGGCTGGAGGCGAAGTTCGTCCGCCCGATCACCCGGGACACCGGGCGCGTCCTCTGCGAGGCAGCGGTGCGCTACCGGGGCCGCCGCCAGGCGACGGCGGAGGCGACGCTGACCGCCGCCGACGGCGGCAAGCTGCTCGGCCACGGCCAGTCGACCTGCATGATCTTCGGCGGCTGAGCGTGGAGGCCGGGCGGGGGTCAGCCGGCGAGGCGCCGCGCGAGCTCGGCGAGCAGCCGCACGCCGAAGCCGCTCGCCTCCTCGCCGGTGTAGGCGCGGCCGACGCCCCAGGCGGTGCCAGCGATGTCGATGTGCGCCCACGGTGTCCCGTCGACGAACTCGGCGAGGAAGCTGGCGGCGGTGATCGTTCCCGCCTCGCGCTTGGCGGCGAGGTTGGAGAGGTCCGCGACCGTTCCCTTCATCAGCTCGCTGTACTCGGGGTGCATCGGCAGCCGCCACGTCAGCTCGCCGGTCTCGGCGCCGGCGTCGACCAGCTCCCGGGCCAGATCGTCGTCGTTGGAGACGACGGCGGCGTGGGTGGAACCGAGCGCGATCACCACCGCCCCGGTCAGCGTCGCGATGTCGACGAGCCGCGTCGCGCCGAGCTCGATCGCGTAGGCGAGCGCGTCGGCGAGGATCAGCCGGCCCTCGGCGTCGGTGTTGTTGACCTCGACGGTCTTGCGGTTGTACTGGGTGATCACGTCCCCGGGCTTCAGCGCCGACCCGGAGGGCATGTTCTCGGTCGCGGGCACGACCGCGAGGAGGTCGAGCGCGAGGCCGAGGTCGGCAACTGCGGCCACCGCCTCCAGCACCGCCGCGCCGCCGGACATGTCGAACTTCATCTCGTGCATCGACGCCCCCGGCTTCAGCGAGATCCCGCCGGTGTCGAAGGTCACGCCCTTGCCGACCAGGCCGACCGTCTCGCCGGAGCCGCCGGCGTAGCGGAGCACGATCAGCCGCGGCTCCTCGACGCTTCCCTGGGAGACCGCCGCGAGTCCGCCCATCCCCATCGCGACGATTTCCTCGCGGCCCAGCACGTCGGCGCTGACGGCCTCCCGCTCGGCGGCGATCTCGATCGCGCGGTCGGCGAGGGCGGCGGGGGTGGCGAAGTTGGCGGGAGTGTTCTGCAGATCGCGGGCCCGGTTCTGGGCGGTCGCGAGGGTCAGCGCTGCGGCGGCCTCGGGGGCGAGCTCTTCCGCGGCGAACAGGGTCAGCGACCCGACCGCGGCCCGCGGCTCGTCGGGGTCGCGGCGGAAGCGGTCGAAGCGGTAGGCGCCGAGGACGGTGCCGGTGACGAGCGCGGCGACGGCCGCCCGCGGCTCGATCCCGTCCGGGGGCACCCAGGCCAGCCGCGCCGCCTCGAGCCGCGCCGCCTCCTTGACGGCGACGGCCGCGGCGACCCGGAGGCGCTCCGCGTCGAGCTTCTCGGGCTCGCCGAGGCCGACGACGAGGACCCGGGGGCCGTCAGCGGGGAAGACCGACGCGAGCGACTTGAACCTGGGTCTGGCGGCGTCCGCCCCAGGCGCGGCGGCCAGCGCCTCCGGCAGCGAGCCGCCCTCGGGCAGTCCTATCGCCAGCAGCTCCGGTGCCGCCGCCAGCGGGTCTCCTGCTCGAACCTCGACCTCCATCGTCCGCGAGTCTATGCACTCGCGGCAGCCCTCCCGGCGGCCCCGCTATCGTGCCGTCGCGGACTCGCCGCCCAAGGCGCGGAAAGCCCTGACCATCGCGAAGAGGAAAGGCCGTAATGCCCAGCTCAGTCATTCTCGGAACCGCTCGAACTCCCGTCGGCAAGATGGGCGGCTCCCTGTCCACGGTCGACGCGACGGACCTCGGCGGCATCGCCATCGAGGCGGCGCTCGAGCGCTCCGGTGTCGCTCCCGGGCAGGTCGAGCAGGTCATCTTCGGCCAGGTGCTCCAGGCCGGGCAGGGCCAGATCCCCTCGCGCCAGGCGCAGATCAAGGGCGGGATCCCCAAGGAGGTCCCCTCGGAGACGATCAACAAGGTCTGCGCCTCCGGCATGCGCACGCTCGGCCTCGCCGACCAGGCGATCCGCGCCGGCGACCTCGACGTCGCCGTCACCGGCGGCATGGAGTCGATGAGCAAGGCGCCGTACATGCTCCCCGACGCCCGTTTCGGCTTCCGGATGGGGGACGTGCAGGCGCTCGACGCGATGACCCACGACGGCCTCACCAACCCCTTCACGGGCAAGCAGATGATCAACGAGGCGAGCGAGGTCTCCAACGAGCTGGAGATCACCCGGGTCGACATGGATCGCTTCGCGGAGCGCTCGCAGCGCCTCGCCGGCGAGGCGGCCGACGCCGGCCGGATCGCCGAGGAGATCGTTCCCGTCACCGTCAGGTCGCGCAAGGGCGAGGCCGTGGTCGAGGCCGACGAGGCGCCACGACCGGAGACGACCCTCGAGGTCCTCTCGAAGCTGAAGGCGGTCGGCGGCGAGGGCGCGACCCACACCGCCGGCAACGCGCCCGGGGTCAACGACGGCGCCGGCTCGATCGTCGTCACCTCCGACGAGTGGGCCGAGCGCGAGGGGCGCAGGCCGCTGGCCAGGGTCCTCTCCTACGCCACCGTCGCCGACGACTTCGCCTACCTCGCGCGCACCCCGGGCAACGCCGCCCTGAAGGCGCTCGAGAAGATCGGCCGCAAGCCCGAGGACGTCGACCTCTGGGAGATCAACGAGGCCTTCGCCTCGGTCGTGATCGGCTCGATGCGGATCCTCGGCATCGACGAGGAGAACGTCAACGTGAACGGGGGCGCGATCGCCTTCGGCCATCCGATCGGCGCCTCCGGCGCCCGCATCGTCGGCGCTCTCGTGCACGAGCTCGGCCGCCGCGGCGGCGGCCTCGGGGTCGCGGCGATCTGCTCGGGCGGCGGACAGGGCGACGCGATCGTGCTCGAGGTGGCCGCCGCGTAGCTGGCAGCCCGCGAAAACCGAGAATGGCGAGGACGCAGGAAGGCCGGCGCGGGGAGCGCACCGAAGCGCGAGACCAAGCCGGCGGACCGAGGACGAAGCCAGGCGAAGGCTTGCGGCGGGCCGCGGCGTTCTTCGACCTCGACAAGACCCTGATGGCGGGTTCGAGCGGGATGCAGTTCGCCCGCGTCGCCACCCGTCAGGGCATCGTCGGCCGCCGGCAGCTGGTGAGCTGGGGGATCGAGCATCTCCGCTACCGGCTGCGCGGCACCACCGACGAGCGCACCGCCGAGGTCCTGCGGGTTGCCCGCGAGCTGATCGAGGGCGTGCCCGCGGTCACGATCGCCCGCATGTCGCCCGAGGTGATGGCGGCGATCCTGCCCCGCGTTTACCCGCAGATGCTCGCCGAGGTCTACGCGCACCAGGATGGCGGGCGGCCGACGTTCATCGTCAGCGCCGCCGGCAACGACGTCGTCGAGTCGCTCGCGCAGGTGCTGGGGATGGAGGGAGGGATCGGAACCCGCTACGAGGTCGACGCCGAGGGCAGGTTCACCGGCCGCCTCGACGGCCCGTTCGTCTACGGCCCCGGCAAGGTCGAGGCGATGGAGGCCTTCGCCGCCGCCCACGGAATCGACCTCGAGACCTCCTACGCCTACTCGGACTCGCTCTCGGACCTGCCGATGCTGCGGGCGGTCGGCAACCCGGTCGCGGTCAACCCCGACCCACCCCTGGCGGCGATCGCCAAGGAGGAGGGGTGGCAGGTCCTGCGCTTCGAGCGCCTGGGCCGCCGCCTCGTCGCGGTCGCGGTCACCCTGTTGGCCACGGTCGCGGGGTTCGGCGCCTCGCGCTTCGCGGCGCGCCGCCGCCCGCAGCCCCGGCGCTTTCCGGGGGCCGGCGCCGCGCGGCGATGAGCGGCCGCGCCTGGGTCGCCTTCGCCGTCGTCTCGATCGTCTGGGGCACGCCCTATCTGTTCATCAAGATCGCGGTCGACGGCGGCATGCCGCCGCTCGAGCTGGCCTGGACGCGGTTGCTGCTGGCCGCTGTCCTGCTGCTCGCGATCGCCTGGCGCATCGGCACGCTCCCCCCGCTGCACGGACGCTGGCGCTGGCTCGCCGTCTACGCGCCGTTCGAGCTGGTGATCCCGTTCCCGATGCTGGCCGCCGGCGAGGAGCGGGTCGACTCCTCGACGGCGGCGATAGTGATCGCGACCGCTCCCCTCATCGTGGCGCTGCTCGCGCTCCGCTTCGAGCCCAGCGAGCGCGTCGACGGGAGGCGTCTGGCGGGGCTGCTGGTCGGCCTCGGCGGCGTCGCGGCGCTGGTCGGCCTGCAGCTGACCGGGGGCGGCGAGGAGCTGCTCGGAGTCGCCGCCGTGTTCGTCGCGGCGTTCGGCTACGCGGTGGGCCCGATGGTCCTGCGACGCCACTTCCCCGACCTCGACCCGATCGCCTCGATGGGCGCCTGCATGGGGCTGGCGGCGCTGGCGCTCACGCCCCTGGCGCTGCCCGGGCTGCCGTCGCTCGCCCCGAGCGACGGGGCGATCGCGGCGGTCGTCGCGCTCGGCGTCCTCTGCACGGCGCTGGCGATGGTGACGATGGCGATCCTCGTGCGCGAGGCCGGCGCCGGCCGCGCCCTCGTCGTCACCTACGTCAACCCGGCGATCGCCGTCGCGCTCGGGATCGCCTTCCTCGGCGAGGAACCGGGAGCGGGCGCGCTCGCCGGCCTGGGCCTGATCCTGGCCGGCTCCTGGCTCTCCACCGCGGGCGTGCCCTCGTCGCCGCCCGGGCGCGCGACCGAATAGGCTTCCTCGTCGGAATGGAGGCCGCAACCGCACGCAAGATCCGCGTCGTCGTCGCCAAGCCGGGCCTCGACGGCCACGATCGGGGGGCGAAGATCATCGCCCGCGCCCTGCGCGACGCCGGCATGGAGGTGATCTACACCGGCCTGCACCAGACGCCCGAGCAGATCGCCGAGACCGTGATCCAGGAGGACGCCGACGCCGTCGGCCTCTCGATCCTCTCGGGGGCACACATGACCCTCGTCCCGAAGGTGGTCGAGCTGCTGCGCGAGCAGGGGGTCGACGACGTCCTCGTCACCGTCGGCGGCACGATCCCGGCCGACGACATCCCGGAGCTGAAGAAGCTGGGCGTCGCCGAGGTCTTCACTCCCGGCGCCTCCACCGACGAGATCGTCGAGTTCATCCGCGGCGCGGCGGCCGAGCGCCACGGGCGCGACCAGTAGGATCGCCGCACCGATCCCTGCATAGATTCAGTGGTCGGGGTATATTCCTGATTGACTGGTCAGTCAACGGCTGGCCGCATCCAATAAGATCCGCGGCCGCAGCGGCATAGCGAGGCGCAACCCGCAGCCCGCGAAGAGCTGGAAACCGTCCCCCAAGGAGGCTTCGACTTGAAGATCTGCGTCCTCGTCAAGGAGGTCCCGGACGCCGCGGTGCAGAAGCGCATCGACCCCGGCACCATGCGTCTGGACCGCAGCGGCGAGAAAAACCTCAACCCGTTCGACACGCATGCCCTCGAGGCTGCGATGCAGATCAAGGAGGGGGGTGCGATCCCGGTCGAGGAGGTCGTCGCGGTGACGATGGGCCCCGACTCCGCCGTCCGCGCCCTGCACAAGGCGGTCGCGCTCGGCGCGGACCGCTCGGTGCACCTCTCCGACGACGCCCTCGCCGGCTCCGACGTCTGCGCCACCGGCTATGCGCTGGCCAAGGTGCTCGAGGCCGAGAGCCCGGACCTGGTCCTGCTCGGCCAGCAGTCCGACGACGGCGAGTGCTACACGATCGGGGCCGTCGTCGCCGACCACCTGCAGATGCCCTCGCTGACCCAGGTGATCAAGATCGACGTCGACGGCGGCAAGCTCCGCTGCGAGCGCCAGGCCGAGTACGGGTACGACACCGTCGAGGTCGAGCTGCCGGCGGTGATCAGCGTCGGCGACGCGATCAACGAGCCGCGGTACCCGAGCCTGAAAGCGATCATGGGCGCGAAAAAGAAGCCGCTCGACGCGACGGCCACCGGCGACGTCGGGATCGACGCGGGGATGGTCGGCGCCGAGGGCTCCAAGACCGCCGTGCTCGCGCTCAACCCGCCGCCCCAGAAGGAGGCCGGCGAGATCATCGAGGACGAGGACACCAACGAGACGGTCGAAAAGATCGTCGCCTGGCTCGACGAGAGGAAGCTGATCTAGATGGCAGGCATTCTGGTCTACGCCCTTCACGACGACGAGGGGACCTTCAACAAGAACTCCCTCGGGGCGATCTCCGAGGCCGCCAAGCTGGCCGCTGAGGTCGGCGGCGAGGCCGCGGCACTGGTCGTCGGCGACATCGCCGACGACGCCTGCGCCGCGCTCGGCAACTACGGCGCCGCCAAGGTCTACCGCGCCAAGAACGTGCCCGAGGGCCTCGCGCAGCCGATCGTCGACGCGATGGCGAAGGTGATCCAGGACAACGGGATCTCCTACGCGCTGTTCGGCGGCGGCCTGCTCGGCTTCGAGATCGGCGCCGGCCTTACGGCGCGCCTGGGCGCCGGCGTCACCATGGAGGTGACCGAGGTCAAGGTCCAGGACGGCAAGCTCGTGGCCGAGCGGCCGATCCTGCAGGACTCGCAGATCGCCGACGTCGGCTACGTCGGCGAGCCCGGCATCATCATCGGCCGGCTCAACGCCTTCGACGCCAAGGAGACCGGCGGCAGCGCCGCGGTCGAGGACGTCGAGGTCGAGCTGTCGCCCTGGTCGACCAAGGCGACGATGGTCCAGCGCGGCGAGCAGCGCGGGGCCGACGTCAACATCGAGGACGCCGACATCCTGGTCGGCGGCGGCCGCGGGCTCGGCGCCGCCGAGGGGTTCAAGCTGGCCGAGGAACTCGCCGACGCGATGGGCGGGGCGGTCGCCGCGACCCGCGCCGTCGTCGACGCCGGCTGGTACCCCTACGCCGCGCAGATTGGGCAGACCGGCAAGACCGTGGCGCCGAAGCTCTATCTGGCGGCCGGCATCTCCGGGGCGATCCAGCACAAGGTCGGGATGCAGAACTCGGAGAACATCCTGGCGATCAACAAGGACCCGAACGCGCCCATCTTCGAGTTCTCGGACCTCGGCGTGGTCGGCGACCTGCACAAGATCGTCCCCAAGCTGACCGAGGCCATCAAGGCGAAGAAGGGCCAGTGAACGCGGAGCGGGCGAGCGTCACGGATTGATGTTCGCGAGCCCGCGAAGCGTGAACACCTGTTCTGTTCTGAATAACCGAGGAGCCTGAGAGATGCCAGCAGTTGCGCCGAGCGAGTTCCCGCCGCCGTTCGATCCCGCCAGCGTGATCGGCCCGCCGACCGATGCGCCGGATGAGCGGATCGAGGTCGGCGTCGCGATCGTCGGGGGCGGGCCCGCCGGCCTCGCCTGCGCGAACAAGCTCCTGCAGCTGCTGGAGGACGAGCCGGAGCTGACGGAGAGGCTGGGCGAAGTGCCGGTGGCGGTGATCGAGAAGGGCAAAGTCGCCGGCGCCCACCTCCTCTCCGGCGCCAACATGAGGCCGTCGGCGATGGAAGAGCTGTTCCCCGACCTGCCGAAGGAGGATTGGCCGGTCTACCAGGAGGTCACCAAGGACGCGGTCTACCTGCTGACCGGCAGCGCGGCGGTGCCGCTGAAGCCGATGCCGCCCAACTTCCGCAACCACGGCAACTACGTGACCTCGGTCTCGAAACTGGGCCGCTTCCTCTCCGACAAAGCCGAAGAAGCCGGCGCCTACATCCTCACCGAGACCGCGGCGACCAAGCTGCTGGTCGAGGACCGGATCGTCCGCGGCGTCCGCTCCGGCGACCGCGGGCGAGGCAAAGAGGGCGAGGAGATGGGCAACTTCGAGCCCGGCTCCGACGTCGTCGCGAAGGCGACCGTGCTCGCCGAGGGCACCGTCGGGCACCTGACGTACGCCGCCTACGACTACTTCGACCTCCACGGCGCCGACCCGATGCGCTGGGAGCTCGGGGTCAAAGAGGTCTGGGAGGTACCGAAGCCGCTCGACCGGGTCATCCACACGATGGGCTGGCCGCTGCGCAAATCGCCGCGCTTCAACGAGTTCGGCGGCAGCTTCATCTACCCGATGGGGGAGGACAAGCTCTGCATCGGGCTGGTCGCCGGCCTCGACTACACCGACGCCACCTTCAGCGTCCATGACGCGCTGCAGCTGCTCAAGACCCACCCCTTCATCAAGAAGCTGCTGGAGGGCGGCAAGCGGGTCGCCTGGGGCGCGAAGACGATCCCCTCCGGCGGCTACTTCGCGATGCCGAAGCGGTTCTCGGTGCCGGGCATGCTGATCGCCGGCGACGCCGCCTCGATGGTCAACGTGCCGACCCTGAAGGGCGTCCACTACGCGATGCACGCCGGCATGTTCGCGGCGGAAGCGATCGTCGAGGCGCTGAAGAAGGACATCGACTCGGTCAACTTCGAAAGCTACGACAGGGCGATCCGGGACTCGGTCATCGAGAAGGACCTCTACCAGTCGCGCAACATGCGCCAGCCGTTCTCAAAAGGCTTCTTCCTCGGCGGCGCGCTGGCCTCGGCGATGACCGTCACCAAAGGCGCCTTCCCCGGCGGCCACTGGAAGCAGGAGCACGACTCCGAGGTCGAGATGGACCTCGGCGGGGCCGGCGACACCTACCCGCAGGCCGACAACGAGCTCACCTTCAACAAGCTCGACTCGGTCTTCCTCTCGGGCAACGCGACCCGCGACGACGCGCCCAACCATGTCCGGATCCAGACCCACGTGCCCCGTGAGGTGGCTCAGACCTGGGTCTCGATGTGCCCGGCGCAGGTCTACGAGATCCCCGACGAGCAGCTGGAGAACGGGTCGGCCGAGGTCGACGTCCACGTCACCGCCTCGAACTGCGTCCAGTGCGGCGCGATCACCGCCAAGGGCGGGCGTCTGACGCTGCCCGAGGGCGGCGACGGGCCGCTCTACCAGGAGACCTGAGCCGGGCGCCATCCGCGCGACCGGAGTCACTAGGGTCGCGGGGTGGTCGCGCTCGGGATCCTCTGCGCCGTAGGCGCGTCGGTCTTCTACAACACCTCGATCGCACTGCAGGCCCTGCAGGCGCGCGAGGTGCCGAGGGAGCACAGCCTGCGCGTCTCGCTGCTGGGCCGGCTGCTGCGCAACCGAAGGTGGCTGGCGGCGACGCTCCTGGGCCTGGCCGGGTGGCCGCTGGAGATCCTGGCGCTGCTCCTGGCGCCGCTCACCGTCGTGCAGCCGTGCCTGGCGAGCGGCCTGGTCGTCCTTCTCTGGCTCGGGGTGAGCAAGCTGGGGGAGACGCCCGGGCGGCGCGAGTACGCGGCGGTGGCGGCGATCGTCGCCGGCGTCGCCGGGGTCGCGCTCTGCGCTCCCGAACGCACCACGGAGCACGCCGCGAGCTGGGCGGTCGCGCTGGCGCTGGCGCTGGTCGCGTTTCCGGTCGGGCTGCCCTACCTGCTGCGGGGCCGCGCGGCGGCCGCCGGGACCGTCGCCGTCGTCAGCGCCGGCTGCGGCTACGCCTGGACCGCGATCGCCAGCAAGCTCCTGACCGACGAACTGGCCGCGGGCGCCGTCCTGGTCGCGGCGCTGTGGCTGGCGACGGCGGCGGCCTCCGAGGGTCTGGCCCTGCTCAGCGAGATGAGCGCCCTGCAGGGGCGTCCGGCGACCCACGTGGCGCCGGCGATGTTCGCCATACAGGTCGTCGTGCCGGTGGTCCTGGCGCCGCTGATCTTCGAAGAGCGCTGGTCGACTACCCCGCTGGGCGGCGCCGCCCTGGTCGCCTTCATGCTCGTCGCGCTCGCCGGTGTCGTCCTGCTCGCCGGCTCCAAGGCCGTCGGCGCGGTCCTCTCGGAGGCCCACACCCGCGAGGACGGGCCGCCCGCGCCGACGGCCGTTCCATAAGGCAGCCTAAAAACCGCAGCGCCCGCCTCCTCGGGTCCGGTTTCGCTGGTAGCCTTGCGCGCGCTCGACTCCGCCGATCAGCCAACACCGGTCGAGCTCTGAACCCGCAACCATCTCCCCAAGGAGCCACCGTAGGCGCCGCAGAGACAACCTCGGCCGACGCGAGCCAGTTCGCGATCGGGTTCGATCACCGCGACCGTCGCAGGCTGTTCGAACTGTGGAGTGAGGTGCTCGACTCCGAGCAGTGGTCCGAGGGCGCGAAGCTGGACGCCTTCGAGCAGCGCTGGGCGGAGTGGAACGGCCTGCCCAGCCTCGGCCTCTCGAGCTGGGCCGGCGGCGCCCTGGCGGCGCTCGAGTACGCGGGGGTCAGGGGCGGGACCGTCCTCTGTCCCTCCAACACCTTCATGGCCACGCCGCTGGCCGCGATCGGCGCCGGCGCCGAGGTCGAGTTCGTCGACTGCAACCGAGCCGACCTCTGCATGTCGTTCGAGGACTTCGAGCGCAAAGCGGAGAGGCACCGGCCGCGGGCCGCGATCCTCGTCCACATCGGCGGCCACATCGCCTTCGACTCCGAGCGCATCGCCGCCTACTGCCGTGACCACGGCATCTTCCTGCTGGAGGACTGCGCGCACGCCCACGGCGCCGACTGGAACGGGCGCCGGCCCGGCGGCTACGGCGATGCGGGGGTCTACTCCCTCTACGCGACGAAGACGATCTCCAGCGGCGAGGGCGGAGTCCTCGTCTCCGGCGACGAGGGCCTGATCGAGTTCGCGCGGAAGTTCCGCAACTACGGCAAGTTCGACCACGACGTCGACGGCCTCAACTTCAGGATGAGCGAGTTCACCGCCGCCCTGGCGCTGGTTCAGGTCGAGCGGATGGGGGAGATCGTCGCCTGGAAGAACGCCTACGCGCGCGAGCACCTCGATCCGGTCCACCCGGCGCGGCTCGAGCTGCCGGAGGGGATGACCTCCGGCCTCTACAAGTACGTCGTCTTCGAAGAGCTCCAGAAGAGCACCGGGAAGGTCTACGGGGACCCCTGCCACCGCATCATGGGGCGGCCGGACGACCTTCCCAACACCGACTGGGTCGCGCAGAGCCACTGGTGCGCGCCGCTCTACTACCGACCGGAGAGCCGCGCCGCGGCGCTCGGCGAGAAAGAGGTATTCGGATGAGGGTCTTGGTCACGGGAGGCGGAGGGTTCATCGGCTCCCATGTCGTCGATCGCCTGATCGCCCGCGGCATCACGCCGCGGATCTTCGATCTCAGCGCGTCCCCGTACCACTCGCCGCTCGAGGTGGAGACGTTCACCGGCAGCATCACCGACGCCGCCAACCTCGACCTCGCGATGCGGGATTGCGACGCGGTCATCCACCTCGCCGCCGTCGCCGACGTCGGGCACGTCCTCGCCGATCCGGTCCTCGCCGAGGAGGTCAACACCCGCGGCACCCTCAACGTGCTCGAGGCGGCCTGCCGCGCCAAGGTGGGCCGCGTCGTCTATGGCTCCACCACCTGGGTCTACAGCGACTGCGCCGAGCAGGAGGTCGACGAGGAAACCCCGATCCCGGCTCCACGTCATCTCTACACCGCGACCAAGCTCGCGGGCGAGACCTACTGCGCCGGGTACGCGGAGCTCTACGACCTCCAGAGCACGGTCCTCCGGTTCGGGATTCCATACGGTCCGCGCGCCCGCGCCGCCGGCGTCGTCGCCAAGTTCACCGACCTCGCCTTCGAAGGCAAGCCGCTGACGATCGCGGGCGACGGCAGCCAGACCCGCAGCTTCATCTACGTCGAGGACCTCGCCGAAGGGATCGTCGCCGCGCTGGCCCCGCAGGCCGCGGGCCGCACCTACAACCTCTCCGGCGACGAGGTCGTGACGATCCTCGAAATCGCCGAGCGCGTCCAGGAAAACACCGAGGGCTGCGAGATCGTCCACACGCCGCCGCGGCCCGGCGACTTCCCGGGCAAGACGATCTCCAACCAGCGGGCGCTCGACGAGCTCGGCTGGAAGGCGAAGACGGACTTCCGGGAAGGCGTGCGCAAGTACGTCGAATGGGTGCGCAACACCACGCGCCCGCCCGACCCGGTCCCCGGCAAGCGGCCCTCGCTCAACGGCAACGAACACGCGGCCGGAGCCCTGCTCGCGACGGCGGCCCGGCTCGAGCAGCGCGAGCCGCGGGTGCTGATCCTGACCGCCGACATCGGCGAGGGGCACGACCTGCCGGCCCGGGTGATCAAGGCGGACCTGGAAGCCGAGGTGCCCGAGGCGACGGTGGAGATCGACAACGGGCTGGAGGCGATGGGCCGGCTGCTTTCCGCGATCGTCCGCGGCGGCTCCCGCTTCACCTTCCACTGGGCCAACTGGCTGTTCGACATCCAGTACTGGCTGATCACGAAGTTCGCGCCGACCCGCTGGCTGGCGCATCATCTGATGTATCTGCTCGGGGCCCGCGGGCTGCTGCGACTGATCGCCCGGCACGATCCGGACGTCGTCATCTCCACCTACCCGGGGACGACGGCGGTGCTAGGAATGCTGCGCAAGAACCGGCACCTCCAGGTTCCCGTGCAGTCGGCGATAACGGACCTCGCCGGCCTGCGCTACTGGGCCCACCCGGGCGTCGACCTCCACTACGTAACCCACCCCGAGTCGATCGAGGAGGTCGAGAAGCTCGCCGGCCCCGGCAGCGTCGAGTGGGCGCGGCCGCCGATCTCCCGGGACTTCCTGATGCCGCGCACCCGCCGGGACGCGCGCGAGGCGCTCGACATCCCGGCGCACGCGCGGATGGTCCTCGTGTCCGGCGGCGGCTGGGGGATCGGCGACCTCGAGGGGGCGATCGACACCGCGCTCTCCGACGACGACACCCTCGTCGCCTGCATCACCGGCCGCAACGAGGCCGCCCGCGAGAAGCTCGAGCAGCGCTTCGGCGCCGACGACCGGGTGCGGATCGTCGGCTTCACCGACCAGATGAGCGACTGGATGGCGGCGGCCGACGCGATGATCCACGCGACCGCCGGCCTCACCGTGCTCGAGGCGCACATCCGCGGCTGCCCGGTCGTCTCCTACGGCTTCCAGGCCGGCCACCTGCGGGCCAACAACTCCGCCTTCGAGCGCTTCGGCCTCGCCGAGGTCGCCCACAACCGGCACGAGCTGGAGTCGGTCCTGCGTCACGTCACCAACGAGCGCACCTCGCCGGACTCGTCGTTCGCCTCGCTGCCTTCGATCGCCTCGCGGGCGCTGACCGTGCGTCCGCGGGTGAAGCCGCAGCCGGTCTGGCGCCTGCGCTTCGAGCGGGTCACGGCGGCGGTGACGGTCGCCGCCGTCGGGCTGGTCCTCGTGCTCTCGCTCGTCCACCGCGAGAGCCCGTACAAGGTCGTCGCCAACCCGATCAAGAGCAACGTCCACCTGGGCGACACCGACGCAACCGAAGCCTCGGCGGGCGGCACCGGAGGAGCGCGCCCCGCGGTCTCCGGAGCCGGGAAAGCCGCGGCCCAGGGATCCACGGCGACGACCCCGTCCCCTTGAGGGGGGCCCTCGCCGCCGCCGGGGTCGGCGCCGCGGCGGTCGTCCACGCCGGGCCGGCGCTGGCGCCGGTCGTCCCGCCCCTGGGCCGGGCGCTCGGGGTGAAGCTGCGCGAGGAGGGGGACGGCGTCGCGCTCACCTTCGACGACGGCCCCCATCCGCTGGGCACGCCGGCGGTGCTCGAGCTGCTGCGCGAGGCCGGCGCCGCCAAGGCGACCTTCTTCCTCGCCGGCGAGCAGGTCGTCAAGCGGCCGTCGCTCGCGGCGGAGATCGTCGCCGCCGGTCATCGGGTCGAGCTGCATTGCCACCGGCATCGAAACCAGCTGCGGCTGTCGGCGCGCGCGCTGATCGACGATGCCGAGCGCGCGCGGGCGGCGATCGAGGACGCCAGCGGCCAGGAGGTTCGCGACTACCGTCCGCCTTACGGCATCTTCAGCCGCGCCGGCCTGCGCGCGGTGCGGCGCCGCGGCTGGCGGCCGGTTCTATGGTCGCGGTGGGGACGGGACTGGGATCGGCACGCGACGCCCGGATCGATCGCGAGCCGGATCACCGGCGGCGTGACGGCCGGCGACATCCTCCTCCTTCACGACGCGGACTACTACAGCGCCCGCGACTCCTGGGTCCGCACGGTCGCGGCGCTGCCGAGGATCCTCGCTGCGCTCGAGGAGCGTGGCCTCAGGCCGAGCCTGCTGCGGCGCTGAGCCGGCGGCGCCACCGTCCACACGTCGCAGCCGGCGAACGCTTCGTCGAGGTGGCGCGCCATCGCGCTCCTGGGGCGGTCCTGGTCGAAGATCTGCTTTCCCATGGCTCTCCGTCCTGTCGTGGTCCCCGCGCTGGGGGTTTGGAGAAGACTCCTATCCCCGTCGGACGAAAAATCTGCACTTTGCGAAAAACCCGGCAATTTGGGAAAAACGCCTGTCTGCGGCGTTTTCGCGAGTTGGGACAACTACCGATCAGACCC
>JBLNAC010000243.1:0-3372 GCA_050259155.1 Syntrophothermus sp. | reverse complement strand
TGGCGCTGTTCATCGCCCTCGGCGGGGCGGCTTACGCGGCGACGGCGCTCCCCAAGAACAGCGTCGGCACCAAGCAGATCAAGAACGGCGCCGTCACCGGCGCCAAGATCAGGAACAAAGCTGTGACGGGAGCAGATGTCCGGGCGGGCACTCTGGGCGGAGCTCAGATCAATGAGGCAAAGCTCGGCACCGTTCCCCACGCAGCGCAGGCCGACAATGCCCAGAAGGTTGGCGGGATGAACCAACAGCAGCTTGCGGAGGCCGCAAAGCTGCACTGCCCATCGGGAACGATTCTGGCCGCCGGAGTCTGCTTCGGATCTGAAACCCGCCCCGCGGCCGTTCTGGGGACCGCTCAACGTGACTGCGCCGGCGCAGATGGCCGCCGTCCCCACCGTGGGGGAGGTGATCACCTTCGCCACCCGAAACCTCCCGACTGCGCTCGGCTTCGAATGGGCTGAGCCTGTCTACCTCGAAGGACCCGAACTGAAGGGGATGCTCGTGGACGCAGCCGAGAACTTCGTCAAATACGCCAGCGCCGGAGATCTGACGAGTCATCCGTACCGGTGCGTCGTCCTACCCTCGAATTGACGTGTGCTGACGGCTGGTGAGAAAGCCAACCGACACGCCGGCCCGCCTAAGCCGCAGGGCCGATCGGTGAGACCTCGCCCGTGGCGGTGTTGACCGCGAAGAACCTGCCGCTCGCGAGGGTGAAGATGTAGAGGGGCTTCGAGCTCGACCACGGGCCAAGCGGATTGCGAAGGACGACAGCGCTGAAGCCGCCGCGCTGGCCGGCGCGCCGCAGCCGCGCTACCGCCTGCTCCAAGGTCATCTTCGGTGCCCTGGGTATCACGACGTCCTCGAGGTACGGGGATCGATGGCCCAGGACCCGCCGGAAGCCCGAGCCCGCCACGTAGTCGACGATGGCGCTCGCGTAGGCCGAGCGCGAGCCCTGGTTGTCGAAGACGAAACGCCATCTGGTGATGTCGGCGGCGGAGGTGGCGAGCCGGCCGCCGCTCGCGGAGCCGTCGACCTCGAGGACCCTCGCCTTGGCGAAGGTCGGCGGGCTGGTGCCGCGGACGAGCCTTGCCGCCTGGCTGAAGAGCTTGGTCACGTCAGACGGGGATTCGCGTTTGGCCCCGGCGGTGCCGGCTGCAGCGACCCAGAGCACAGCCACCGCGAAGGCCGCCGCCACGAGCCGGCCCGGCGCGAGCCGGCGGCCGAGGGCCGGGAACGAATCCGAAGCCGTGCGCATCGGCCGAACATATCCCAATGGTTGAGCGATGCTGGTGGGACCAGAAGACGGCTGCCTGCCCGTCGCGGCGATGCGGCCCCGGATTTCCGTCCAGTCTCGAACGGGGGCCTCTCAGGTCGCCCACCCGTTTGGCCGATCGGGTCTCATCCGCCGGCCCCACGCCCGCACTCCGGACCCGCATCGGCCGGAGGCAGGGCGCGGGGGTCCGGTGGAACGGCCTTCAAGCTGACGCGAAGGCGAGTTCTCACACCCTGGGGACGGTCCCCAGCGCCGGGCACCGCGAGATGCCGGCACCGTCGCCGAGATCGCGTCCGCATATGAGATTTCTCACGGCAGCTTTGGCCTCGCCTTAACGTCCGGTAACGCGGCGCTTAGGGGCAGGGTCGAGGGTGACCCGGATGGCTCCCCAGCCCCGGTCGCTGCGCTTCGCCCATGGCGCCTATCCCATCCCGGTCCCGCGTCGGGGCGGCGGTTCCTCCGAAAAGGACTGGGACCGTCACGTCCGGCACGCCGACGAACTGTCTCGCACCCCGGGGTTCCAGCAGCTGCGCGACGCGATCATCGAGCGGGCCGGCCCCGCCGCCTCCGATCGAGTGCTCGACGTCGGCACCGGCACGGGGCTGCTCGCGCTGCCGCTCGCCAAGCGCTGCACCCACGTCTGGGCGGTGGACATCTCGCCGGCGATGATCGAACACCTGCGCTGGCTCGTCGTCGGCCGCGAGGTCGCCAACCTCTACCCGGTCGAGGCCTCCGCGACGAGCCTGCCGCTCGACGACGAGTCCGTCGACCTCGCTGTGTCCAACTACTGCTTCCACCACCTCGACGAAGCCGGCAAGCGCCTCAGCCTGCAGGAGGCACGCCGCGTCCTCGCGCCAGGGGGGCGTCTGGTCTTCGGCGACATGATGTTCGGATGGAGCCCGCGCGACCGCCGCAACCGCCAGGTCGTGGCGTCGAAGGTGCGCTCGATCGCCCGCCGCGGTCCGGCGGGGTTCGTGCGCGTCGCCCGCAATGGGTTCAGGGTGGTGACCCGGCGGGCCGAGCACCCGGCGCCACCGGAGTGGTGGGAGGCGGAGCTCCTCGGAGCCGGGTTCGTCGAGGTCTCGATCGAGTCCCTTGATCACGAGGGCGGAATCGCGGTGGCCCGAAAGCCCAGATGACCGCCGTCGCCGGCGCCCGGCTCCGCCGGCGCACCATCCTGCGCCGGCGCCTGGCCGCCGTGGTCGCGATCGTGGCCGTTCTCGCCGGCATCGCCGCGGTCGTCCGGCTCGACGGCTCCGGTCAGCCGGCCGGCCCCACGCCGAGCGGGCGCGTCCGGCTGGAGCTGGGTGGCCGCACGATTGCGAGCGCGGCCACTCGCTCGCTCTCGCAACCGGCCGGGCGGGCGGCGCTGCTGGCTGCTCTGCCCACCGAGAGAACGGTGCGCGCCGGCGGCGCCGTGATCCGCTTTCGCGTCGACCGGGGTGCCTCCGCCTCCCCCCTCCTCGCCGCCGTCCGCGCGGGCGGCGGCACGGTACGGATCCCAGAGCACGCCGTCTCCTCCCGCATCGCGGTGCCGCTGGTCAAGCAGGCACTCCCCAACGACTGCGAGGCGGCTTCGCTGGCGATGCTGATGTCCTTCCGCGGCCGCCCGGTCGATCAGCTCACCCTGCAGAAGCGCGTCGCCCATAGCCCGCCCCTCGACCCCACCGTCGCTCCCGACGGCTCCGAGATCTGGGGCGACCCCAGGCACGGCTTCGTCGGCCGCGCCGACGGCGGTGGCCCGGCCGGAGGCTTCGGTGTCTACCAGGGCCCGATCCGAGCCCTCGCCGAACGCGAAGGGGTGAGGCTACGCGACCTCACCGGGACCAGTCCGCGCGCCCTCTACGCGGCCCTGCTCGCAGGCCATCCGGTCCTCGCCTGGGTCGCTCTCTCCAACGGCCCCTACGCGACCTGGGAGACCCTCTCCGGCCAGACGGTGCGCATCAACTGGGGCGAGCACGCCCTCGTCCTCACCGGCGTCGGCCCGCAGGGCGTTCGCGTCAACGAACCGCTCGCCGGCATTCGCGTCGTCTGGAGCAAAGAACAGTTCGAGGCGATGTGGCGGGGTCTCGGGAGTCGCGCGCTCGCGGCCTGAGGCAGGC
>JBLNAC010000242.1:0-5798 GCA_050259155.1 Syntrophothermus sp. | reverse complement strand
GATTCCCGCCTTTGGGTGCCTATGGCCACCGAATGTTGGAATCGTTGCTGGCGGTGGGTAGGCTCACCGAGTGGCCACCACCAGTCGCCGGCGCCTCCCCGCGCTCTTCGGGCTCCGGAGCGGGCGCCCCGATGTCCCGATCGAAGGCACCGCTCGCCTCGGCAAGCGCACGAAGGACCTCGTCAAGCGCCTGCGCCCGGGCGACGTGGCCGTCATCGACCACCTCAACATCGATCGCATCGCGGCCGAGGAGCTGATCGACGCCGGCGTGGCCGCCGTCCTCAACGCCTCCGCCTCGTCGAACGGCGAGTACCCGAACGGCGGGCCGCTGATGCTGGCCAGGGCCGGCGTGCGGGTCGTCGACGCGCCGGGCGCGGGGCTGTTCGAGCGGCTGCGCGACGGCGACCGGATCAGGCTCGAGGGCGGCGCCGTGCAGGTCGACGGCCGGGAGGTGCTGCGGGGCCGGGTGTTGAGCGAACCCGAGCTGGAGCTGCAGCTGGTCGAGCAGCGGCAGCGGATCGACGAGGCGCTGGCCGAGTTCGCCGAGAACACGGTCGCCCACGTGCGCCAGGAGACCGACCTGCTGACCGGCACGATCGACTTCCCGCCCACCCGCGCCTCCTTCCGCGACCGCCACGTCCTGATCGTCGTCCGCGGCGACCGGCACCGGCGCGACCTGAAGGCGCTGCGCGCCTACATCCGCGACATGCGGCCGCTGATCGTCGCGGTCGACGGCGGCGCCGACGGGGTGCTGGAGGCCGGGCTGAGGCCCGACGTGATCCTCGGCGACATGGACTCCGCCAGCGACCAGGCGCTGGCCTGCGGCGCCGAGCTGATCGTCCACGCCTACCCCGACGGCAGCGCGCCCGGCCGCGAGCGCCTGCTCGACGCCGGCCAGCCGCACCGGGTCGTCCCCGCCGCAGGCACCAGCGAGGACGTCGCGATGCTGATGGCCTACGAGAAGGGGGCCGACCTGATCGTCAGCGTCGGCGCCCACTTCAACCTGATCGAGTTCCTCGACCGCAAGCGGGGGGGCATGTCCTCGACGTTCCTGACCCGGCTGCGGATCGGCGAGCGCCTGGTCGACGCGAAGGGCGTCTCCCGCCTCTACAACCCGAGCTCGGCGCTGGCGCCGATGGCGATGTTCGCGGCGGCCTTCGCGATCCTGCTGACGATCCTCGTGATCACCTCGCCGGCGCTCAATGACGTCTTCCAGCTGATCTGGCTCAAGGTCCGGATCTGGCTCGGGATCTAGCCGCAGGGGCCGCTCCGAGGCCCCGGCGATCCGGTCCGACCCTCTAGCCTTCGGCAGTCGATGGGTTACAGCGCCCGCTACCACGCCACCTCGCTGATCGCCGTCTTCCTCTCGCTGGCGATCGGGATCCTGATCGGCGCCGAGTTCGGCGGCGACGCGCTGACGAGCACCCGCAAGGACCTCGAGCACAGCCTCGTCGGCAACCTCCAGGACGCGCGCTCGAGGGCCGACGAGCTGAGCGGGGAACTGGGCCGGGCCAACGAATTCGGCGAACGCGTGTACCCGGTCCTGACCCGCAACCGGCTGGAGGGCAAGCGGATCGCGATCCTCGCCTTCGGCGGACTTCCCGGCGGCGTCTCCAGCGCCGTCGAGGACGCGCTCGCCCCGACCGGCGCGCGACTGGTCGGCGTCGGCGTCGTCCGCGAGCCGGTCGACGTCGGCGGCCTCGCCGGCGACCTCTCCCAGACACGCTTCTTCGACCTGGAGACGAACCCCGAACAGCTGACGGCGCTCGGCAAGGGCCTCGGCCGCCAGCTCGTCCTCGGCGGCACGCTGCCCGAGTTCGTCCGCGGCCAGCTCTTCTCCCGGGCGAGCGGCAGCTTCGGCGCGCTCGACGGCGTGGTCGTCGTCCGCAGCCAGCCGCAGGACATGGGCCCGGTGCAGCGCGGCAAGGCGGCGCAGCTCGAATCGGCGCTGCTGGCGGGGATGACGGCGACCCGCACGCCGGTCGTCGGGGTCGAGACCTCCAGCAGCGAACCCTCGTCGATCTCCTTCTTCCAGGCCAACGACCTCTCGACCGTCGACGACGTCGAGCTGACGGCCGGCAAGCTGGCGACGGTGTTCGCACTGCTCGGCGCGGAGGGCAGCTTCGGGGTCAAGAGCAGCGCCGACCGGCTGCTGCCGGACCTGCTGGCGCCGGGGGGCTGAGCCCTGTACTGGATCGGGCTGCCGCTGGCGATCGCCGTGAGCCTGCCGCTGGTCCCCGCCGGGGCCCGCGGGCTGCGCGACGCCGGGCTCGTGCGCGCCAACTACCGCGGCGCGCTGCTCGCCTTCCCGCTGGGAGCCGTCCTGGCCACGGCGGCCCTGGTGACGCTGGCGCCGCTCGCCTTCCTCAACGACCGCGCCGCGCTCGACCTGCTCGACCCCGAGCTGCGGCGCTGGCTCCCGTACCTGCTCGGGGTCGCCTTCCTCGGCTTCCTCGACGACGCGCTCGGCCGCGGCGAGGCGACCGCGACCCCGCGGGGCTGGCGCGGCCACTGGGCGGCGCTGCGCGAGGGCCGGCTCTCGACCGGCGCGATCAAGGCGGTGGGAGCGCTGGCGCTCGCCGCGTACGTCGTCTCCGGCCGCGGCCTCGAATCCTGGCGCTACCTCGCGGACGTGGCGCTGCTGGTCCTGGCGACGAACCTCTTCAACCTGCTCGACCTGAGGCCCGGGCGCGCCGAGAAGGGGCTGGTCGTGCTGGGCCTCGGGCTCTGCCTCGGCGCCTGGACGCTGGAGCCGGTGGAACTGCTGGGGATCTTCGTCGGGCCGGTCCTGGTCGGCGCCTGGCTGACGCTCGGCGAGCGGGCGATGCTCGGCGACACCGGCTCGAACCTGATCGGCGCGATCGCCGGGGTCTGGCTGCTGACCGTGCTCGACGAGAACGCCCGCCTGGTCGCCCTCGCCGTGGTCGCCGCGCTCACCGTTTATGGCGAGATGCGCTCTATTTCGGCGACGATCGACTCGGTTCCGCCACTGCGCTGGCTAGACTCGCTCGGGAGACATGGAGAGCCGCTCAGACCGAATCCCGCCCGCGACTGACAGCCCTTCGATGCGACCGGGATTCGGCCCCGCCCGCCACGCCGGATGACGAAGACGGGCGACACGCGGTTCATCTTCGTCACCGGGGGCGTGGTCTCGGCCCTCGGCAAGGGAATCGCCGCCGCCTCGATCGGGCGCCTGCTCGTCTCCCGCGGCTTCCGCGTCCAGCTGCAGAAGTTCGACCCCTACATCAACGTCGATCCCGGGACGATGAGCCCGTTCCAGCACGGCGAGGTCTTCGTCACCGAGGACGGCGCCGAGACCGACCTCGACCTCGGCCACTACGAGCGCTTCACCGACTCCAACACCTCGCGCGCCTCCAACGTCACCGCCGGCGCGGTCTACAACTCGGTGATCCGGCGCGAGCGTCGCGGCGACTACCTCGGCGCCACCGTGCAGGTGATCCCGCACATCACCAACGAGATCAAGCAGCGGATCCTGATCGTCGCCGAGTCGCAGGCGGTGGACTTCGTGATCACCGAGATCGGCGGCACCGTCGGCGACATCGAGTCGCTGCCGTTCCTCGAGTCGATCCGCCAGCTCTACACGGATCTCGGCCCCAAACGGGCGATGTTCGTGCACCTGACGCTGGTCCCCTACGTCGGCCACGCCGGCGAGCTGAAGACGAAGCCCACCCAGCACTCGGTCAACGAGCTGCGCCGGATCGGGATCCAGCCGCACGCGCTGATCTGCCGCTCCGAAGGGCGGCTGGACCGTGAGATCAGGGCCAAGATCGCGCTCTTCGCCAGCCTGCCGGTCGACAGCGTGATCTCCGCCCGGGACGTCGACAACATCTACAAGGTGCCGCTGGTCTTCCGGGCCGAAGGCGTCGACGACATCGTCCTCGACCACTTCGGCCTCGAGGCGCCGCCGCCGGACCTCGCCGAATGGGAGGCGATGGTGCGGCGCGCGGACTCGGCCAGCGGCGAGGTGAAGATCGCGATCGTCGGCAAGTACGTGCAGCTCGCCGACGCCTACAAGTCGGTGATCGAGGCGATCGAGCACGGCGGCATCCACCACGGCGTCGAGACGAAGATCGAGCTGGTCGACTCCGAGAACGTGGACCCGGAGGCGCTCGAGGCCTGCGACGGGATCCTCATTCCCGGCGGCTTCGGGGAGCGCGGCATCGAGGGCAAGGTCCAGGCGGCGCGGATCGCCCGGGAACGCTCGATCCCCTACCTGGGGATCTGCCTCGGGATGCAGATCGCGGTGGTCGAGTTCGCCCGCCACGTGGTCGGGCTCGACGGCGCCAACTCGGCCGAGTTCGATCCCGAGACGCCGTATCCGGTGGTCGATCTGCTGCCCGAGCAGAAGGAGGTCTCCGACATGGGCGGCACGATGCGCCTCGGCGCCGATCCGGTGAAGCTGCACGAGGGCACCAGGGCGCGGGAGATCTTCGACGAGGCCGTCATCTACAAGCGCCACCGCCACCGCTACGAGGTCAACAATCAGCTGCGGCGCCGGCTCGAAGACGAGGGCCTCGTCTGCGGCGGCACCTCGCCGGACGAGCGGCTGGTGGAGATGGTCGAGCTGCCCGATCACCCCTTCTTCGTCGCCTCCCAGTTCCACCCGGAGTTCAACTCGCGCCCGAACCGCCCCGAGCCCCTGTTCCGGGAGTTCGTCGGCGCCGCCGCCAGACACGCGGGGGAACGACCGGCCGACGGCGGCGAGATCGAGCTGGCCGCGCCCGAGGACACGGCGCCGACCCAGCGCCTGCCCAAGTAGCCGCGCCGGATAGCCTTGCGGCGTGGGCAGCTCCCGCCTCTTCGAGACGTTCACGCGGCTGTGCGAGATCCGTAGTCCGACGGGCGAGGAGCGCGAGATCGCGGACACGCTGGCGGCCGAGCTCCGAGCGCTCGGCTACGAGGTGAGCGAGGACGACGCCGCCGGGCCGGCCGAGGCCGGAGCCGGCAACCTGCTGGCCCGGCTGCCGGGCACCGGGCCGGGCTGGGCGATGTTCTGCGCCCACCTCGACACCGTGCCGCACGAGGGAGCGGTGGAGGTGGTCGAGCGGGACGGCGTCTTCCGCAGCGCCGGCGAGACGATCCTGGGCGCCGACAACAAGGCGGCGGTCGCGGTGTTCCTCGAGCTCGCCGCCCGCCATGCCCGGAGCCCCGGCCCGGTCGGGATCGAGCTGCTGCTGACGGTCGCCGAGGAGCAGGGCCTGCGCGGCGCGAAGGCCTTCGACCTCGGTGCCCTGCGCTCCCGCGTCGGCTTCGTCCTCGACCACGCCGGCCCGGTCGGCGAGGTGATCGAGGCGACCCCGACGCAGCAGAAGATCCTCGCCGACTTCGCCGGGGTCGAGGCCCACGCCGGGATCCGCCCCGAGGACGGCAGCAGCGCGATCGCCGCCGCGGCCGCGGCGATCGGGCGGATGGAGCTGGGCCGGCTCGACGCGGAGACGACCGCGAACGTCGGCGTGATCCGGGGCGGGACCTCGGGCAACGTCGTCCCCGGCCGCTGCGGCATCCGTGCCGAGGCCCGCAGCCTCGACGCCGATCGCGCGGCGCAGGTCGCGGGGACGATCGCCGAGGCCTGCGCCTGGGGCGCGAGCGAGCACGGCTGCGACGTCGACGTGCGGATCGAAGAGCTCTTCCGCGGCTACCGCCTCCCCGGCGACTCGGCGGCGCTGGCCCTGGCGGAGTCGGGGCTGCGGGCGGCCGGGGTCGAGCCGCGACGCGTCGCGATCGGCGGCGGCAGCGACGCCAACGCGCTCCGCCTCGACGGCTTCGACTGCGTCCTC
>JBLNAC010000241.1:0-3562 GCA_050259155.1 Syntrophothermus sp. | reverse complement strand
TTCGGGGAGGACTTCGCGAGGGTCAACCCGCTCGTCCTCGTCGCGCCCGCGCCCGTCGCGCTCGGGTTGCTCGCGCAGAACCTGACGATCGAAACCGACAGCTGCAACGTCGCCCAATACCGCACGCTCCCCACCGGCGTGGCGCGGTCGAGCGCGACCACGGCCGGCGGGCGGGCGGGCGCATCGTCGTTCAGGGTCCCCGCCCACCAGCGGACCACGGTTCTCGTCCTGCACGGGGCCGGCGGGTCGCCCCAGGTGACGCTGCGCGGGCCCGGCGGCCGGGTCGTCGACGCGACCGGGATCGCCCCCTCGATCGGGGCCGACCAGCTCGTCCTGCACGTCCCGTCGGAGGACGCGACCGAGATCCAGCTACGCGGGCGCACGGCGGGAGCCTGGAAGATCGAACCGGCGCCCGGCTCCCCGCCGATCACCAAGGTCGGGCTATCCCACGAACTCCCGCCGCCGGTGGTCACGGGGAAGGTGAGCGGCCACGGCGCCCACCGCGTTCTGGCCTACCGGACGCGTCTGCCGGCCGGCACCAGGGTCACCTTCCTCGAGCACGGCGCGCACGGCTCGACGGTGATCGGCTCGACCAGGCGCAGCAGAGGGCGGATCGCCTTCGTCCCCTCGACGGCGAAGGCCGGGAAGCGGGCGATCACGGCGACGCCGGTCTCGGCCGCCGGCACCCCGGAGCCCTCCGTGAAGGTCACGACCTACACCGCGAGGCCGCCGCGCCCCGGACGCCCGGGACACCTGCGCATCCGCCGTAGCCGCGGGGCCCTCCACGTCAGCTTCACGCCTGCCCCGCTGGCCAGCTTGCACTTCGTCACCGTGTCGTTGAGCGACGGGCGCCGCCTCCTCTTCGTGCTCAGGGGCCAGCGCCACTCCGTCGTCGTCCGCGGCGTGCGGCGCAGGGCGGAGGTCAGGTCGGTTCGGGTGCGCGGCGAGGGCTTCGGCAGGATGGGCCCCGCCGCGACCGGGCGATAGGCGTCGCCGTCGTCATGCGTCGCCGGCGGGCCGCTCGTGCCGGCTGCCGCCACCAGGCCGGCGTCTCTGCGCGTCAGGGCCCGCGGCCGTCGAGCAGCCCCTCCAGGACCGGCTCGTAGTCGAGCCGGCTCAGCGAGACGTTCGCCATCATCACCACCGCCTCGCCCCGCTCGGGCTCGAGCCGCATCACCGAGCCGTACCCGCCGCCGCCGCCCAGGTGCTCGACGTAGGTGCGGCCCCGGATGCTGTCGCGGTGCGGTCGAAACCAGCCCAGCCCGAGGTCATAGCGTCGTCCAGGTGTGGCGATGCGCTGCATCGCCGCGGCGCTCGCGGTAGAGAGGAGGCGTGTCTCTCCGCCGGCGCCGCCGCCGAGGTGTGCGGAGGCCAGCAGGGCCGCGTCGCGGAGCGGTCCCACCAGCCCGCCGTAGGCGGAGCCGTCGAGGTAGAACCGGTTGAACGTCTGCCACCCGCCCACCCGCTCCCCGAACGCCCAGCGCGGGATCATCAGGCGATAGAGCGGCAGGAGGGGATCGCGGCGCGGATGGGCACCGCGGCTCCAGGTCGCGGGTCGCGCCCCGTCGAACGCGAAGCTCGTCGACGAGGCCCCGATCGGGCGCAGGAGCCGCTCGATCACGTAGCGCTGGTAGGAAAGGCCGGAGACGGCGGCGACGATCTCCCCCAGCACCAGATAGCCGATGTTGGAGTAGGAGGCGCGGGCCCCCGGCTCGAACCGCGGCTTGCCGTAGCGCCGCAGCAGGCGCGCGACCATCCTCCCGGGGTCGGGGGCCTCTCCACCAGCCGGATGGATCCAGCGCAGCGGGGGTGGGTTGCGGATCCCGGAGCTGTGGCTGAGGAGGTGGCGCACCGTGATGCGCCTGTCGAGCGCGTCGATAGCCGGCAGGTACTCCCGCGACGGGGCGTCCAGCTCGACCTCGCCGCGATCGACCAGCTGCATGACCGCCGTCGCGGTGGCGATCTTCGTCATCGAGAACCAGAGAAACGAGGTCTCGGGGCCGACGGGGGTGGCATCGGGCGGCGAGGCGATGCCGCGGTAGGCCTCCGAGGTGGAGCCGCCGGCGCCGATCAGCGCCAGGGCGACGCCGGGTGCAGCGACTCTCGCGAGCCGGCGATCGAGGGTCTCGGCGCCCGGGTCGGCCACGGCGACAGTTTCGTGGCTGGCCTTCAGGATTGCCACCGCGAGGGGCCGGCGATCGCCGTTCCGCGCGGTGGCTCACCTCGCCTTAAGCAGACGCGGCGATGATGTCGCTCGAGGAACGAGATGCGAAAGCTGCTTCTGGTGGGCATTCCGGCGCTGATCCTCGCCGGCGTCGCGGTCGGCGCCGCCTATCTCTGGAGCCTGCCCGGCGTCGGCGACGCCGAGGCTCGGGTGCAGGCCATCCTCGCCGCCCACCGATGCGGCGTCGAGGCCGGCCCGCCGCCCGTCCGCCTCGCCGACGCCGTCGTCGCCGTAGAGGACGAGCACTTCTACTCGAACGTCGCGGTCAACATCGCCGACGGGGCGGGGCGGGCGGCGCTGGCGACGCTGCAGGGCGGCGGGGACCCCGGCGGCAGCACGATCGACCAGCAGCTCGCAAAGCTTCTGTACCCGCACGGCAGCGGGTTCGGCGGCACGCTGGAAGAGATCGGGCTCGCGGTCAAGCTCTCGCTCGAATACCCGCCCCGAGCGATTCTCTCGATGTACCTGAACGCCGCCTACTTCGGCAACGGGTATTGGGGGTATTCCGCGGCAGCGCGCGGCTACTTCGGCCGCTCGCCGCGGCAGCTGAGCTGGTCCCAGGCGGCGATGCTCGCCGGCCTGCTGCAGGCTCCGTCGGCCTACGACCCGCTGCGCCACCTTCGGGCGGCCCGGACGCGCCAGCGGCAGGCCGTCGATCAGCTCGTCGACAACCACTACCTGTCGCCGGGCCGCGGGCGCGCGGTCCTCGCCGAGCCGCTCGGCCTGCGCAGCGAGCGGCCGGCCGGGCGCGACAGGTCGGGGGCCGCCGGTCGTCCCCTGCCCGGGACCCCTGGGGTAGGCTCGGTCGCGAGGAAGAGGAAGATGGTCGCGCCTCAGCCCCCAAACGGAGCAGGGCCCTGATGCACGACTACGTCGTCGTCGGCGCCGGCTCGGCGGGCTGCGTACTCGCCGCTCGGCTCTCGGAGGATCCGTCCGTCCGCGTTCTCCTGATCGAGGCCGGCGGCCGGGACCGGCACCCGAACATCAAGATCCCCGCCGCCTTCGCGAAGCAGTTCCGGACCGGGCTCGACTGGGACCTCGCCACCGAGCCCGAGCCGCACTGCGACGGGCGGGCGCTGTACGTGCCCCGGGGCAAGGCCCTGGGCGGATCCAGCTCGATGAACGCGATGCTCTATGTGCGCGGCAATCCGGTCGACTACGACGGCTGGGAGGCGGCCGGCGCGACCGGCTGGGGCTGGAACGAGGTCCTCCCATACTTCCTGAAGGCCGAGGACAACCAGCGCGGAGAATCCGCGTTCCATGCGACGGGTGGACCGCTGCGGGTCGAGGACGAGCGCTCTCCCCGGCCGCTCACCGGCCGTTTCCTCGCCGCCTGCG
>JBLNAC010000240.1:0-5858 GCA_050259155.1 Syntrophothermus sp. | reverse complement strand
AGCGCCAGCTCGGCGAGGTCGCCCTCGAGGAGCGGCAGCACCACCTGGGTCTCGGGGTCGCCGAAGCGGGCGTTGAACTCGAGCACCTTCGGCCCGGCGGCGGTGATCATCAGCCCGGCGTAGAGGACGCCGTGGAAGGGGACTCCACGCCGCGCCATCGCGGCGACGACCGGTCGGTGGACGCGGTCGGCGATCGCCTCCACCTCCTCCGGGCCGAACCCCGGCACGGGCGAGTAGCTCCCCATTCCGCCCGTGTTCGGGCCCCGGTCCCCGTCGAAGATCCGCTTGTAGTCCTGGGCGGGCGCCAGCGGCACTACGTTCTCGCCGTCGCAGAGGGCGAGCAGCGACAGCTCTTCCCCCTCGAGGAACTCCTCGAGCACGACGGGCATGTCGGCACCGAAGCGGCGCTCGGTGAAGAAGACGTCGACGGCGGCAAGCGCCTCGGCCTCGCTGGGGCAGACGATCACGCCCTTGCCGGCGGCGAGGCCGTCGGCCTTCAGCACGGTCGGGTAGGTCGCGCCGGCGAGGGCCTCGAGCGCCTCCTCGCGGCTGCGGAGGACGGCGTGGGCGGCGGTGGGGACCCCCGCCTCCCTCATCAGCTCCTTCGCGAATGCCTTCGAGCCCTCCAGCTCGGCGGCCGCCCGGCTCGGCCCGAAGGCGGCGATCCCCGCCTCCTCGAGCGCGTCCACCACCCCTGCGACCAGCGCCGCCTCCGGCCCGACCGCGACCAGATCGACGCTCCGCTCGCGGGCGAGGTCGACGATCGCCACGACGTCGTCGGCGGCGACCCGGGGGAAGCAGGCGGCGTCCGCGGCGATCCCGGCGTTGCCGGGCGCGCAGAGCACCTCGCCGACGCGCGCCGAGCGCCCGAGCGCCCGCACGATCGCGTGCTCGCGCCCTCCCCCGCCGACGACCAGGGCCCTCAAGCGCGGCTCAGAGGGCGTCGGCCAGGTCCGCGGCCGGCATCGCGGTCAGCGTCTGGGTGGTCATCGTCCCGCGCGAGCCGAGCTCGACCGAGACCTTGGCCATGGTCTTCTCGTCGGGAGCCTCGATCACCGTGACGAAGTCGTACTGGCCGAGCGTCGCGTACTGGGCGAGCACCTTGGCGCCGATCTGTTCGACCTCCTTGTTGACCTCGGCGACGCGGCCGGGGTTGTTCTTCAGGGTCCGCACTCCCTCGGCGGTCAGGTTCGCAAGCATCAGGTAGGTCGGCATCGCCACTCCTCTCGAAGGTTGCCGACAAGATACCGGCGGCCGGCCGGACGGCGTGGCTAGTACCCGGCGGGGTGGCGGACGACGAAGCCTTCGGGGTAGGGAGGCGCGTCGTGCCAGCGCGGGCCGGTCCCGTGCACGTCGCCGACGGTGTCCCACCGCAGGCCGGCGATGACCATGTAGGTGTGGGTGGCGTTGGCGTAGATCGTGATCCAGCGGCCGGGCCCGGGTTCGCCGTAGCTCTCCAGCGAGCCGGAGGTGAGCGGGGTGTCGAGCAGGCCGGCGCCATAGAGCGCGAAGCTGACCGCGCCCGAGCAGTCGTAGCCGTAGGAGTACCAGGAGCCGTGGCCGCCGCCCCAGACGTATGGCGTGCCCACGATCGAGTTCGCCGCGGCGATCGCCGCCTTCACCGCCGGCGGCGCGCTGCTGGGAGCGCTGGCGAGGCCGTCGGGCCCGAGGACCGAGCGCTGGCCCGGGGTTTCGAACCCGGTCGGCAGCGGCGCCACGCGCCAGTCGACGAAGCTGATCCGGCAGTCGCCTTCGATCTGTTCGGCCTCCTGCATGACCTCTTCGACGTACCAGGCGGCCTGGTTGTGGGCGAAGACGCCGGCGCTGAGGGTGCCCTTCGACCAGATCTCGCGTGCCAGGGTCGCCACCGAGTCGGCGATGTCGGCGCGTTCGATGTGCCCGTCGCCGTCGCCGTCGACCCGGTACTTCGCCCACTCCGAGCCGTCGAGGCCCAGGGGGCCGGTTTCTTCCAGTTCCCGCTTGCTCATGTTGCGGCCGAAGTTCGACTCCAGCCGGGCCATCGCCGCCAGCGCCCAGACGCCCCGCTTGCCGAGTTCGTAGCGAGCCGCGGCCTGCTGGAAGGCTTCCATGTAGGCGGCCGGGATCTCTTTCTTCCAGGCCGGGTTGGGGCTGCACTTGAGGACCTGGATCTGCGGGCCCAGCGCCGAGGCGCCGAAGCCGGGGGCGCCGACTTCGGCGGCGTAGCAGCCGGCGTTGGCGAGGACCTCTTCGACGTACCAGTCGGCGTGGTTGTAGGCGAAGATCGCGCCGTAGGTGTCGGCCGGCATCCCGGCCACGCGCAGGTAGCTGGCGGCGGCGAAGATCGCGTCTTCGGGGTTGTAGGGGTCCTTGACCCCGTCGCCGTTGGCGTCGACGCCGTATTCGGCCCAGCTCGCCGGCATGAACTGCATCCAGCCGATCGCCCCGGCCGAGGAGGGTCCCATGTTGGTCCCGAAGGCGCTCTCGACCGCGTTGATCCCAGCCAGGATCGCGGGCCCCTGCGGGCCGAGCCCGTACCTGTCCGCGGCCCGGTGGTAGATGGGGATCAGGACCGGCGGCACCGCTCCCGCGGAGCAGCTGGAGTTGGGCAGGGGGGTGATCGTCAGGGGGCCGCCGGAGGATGAGGGGGCGATCACTTCGCCGCCGGGCCCCGTTTCGAGCGGCGATTCGGCTTCGACGGCTTCGCTCGCTTCCTTTTCTTCCTGCTTTTCTCCGGCGCTCACGCCGCCGTTGCTGGGCGGCTTTGCCGGGCTTTCGGTCGCCGGCGCCGGCAGCGTCTCGCCGTGGCGGACCGCGGGGGCGCCGCCCGGGGCGGTGCCTAGCGCTTCGAGCGCGCTCGCTTCCAGCGCGTCGCCCTGCACCGCGGTCGCGGCTTCGCCGCGCGCGATCGCGACCGGCAGCGCCAGCGCGACCGTCGCGGTGGCGGCTGCCGCGGCAATCCTGATCTTGCGAGTGCGATCCCCCATCAGCCGAGGATGTTCGTGACCCGCCAGCCTTCGCGCTTGAGCATTTCCATCTCCAGCCGCAGCTCGCTGGTGACGCCGACGCGAAGCAGCGAGACGCTGACCGTGTAGACGCCTTCGCGGGAGGGGCCGGGCACGACCGTGACGACCTTCGCCTTCGGCACCTTGACGTCGGCCGGCAGCCGTGGCGGCCGCTTCAGCAGCGCCTTCGCAAGCTTCGGAGTCGCCGTCGCCGCGAACGCCCGGCGCACCGCCGCGTTCTCGCCGCCCGTCTCGAAGACGACGAAGGCCCGGGAGAAGCGGTGGGCCACCGCGATCGCCTTGGGTCCGGCCGGCTTGCCGGGGATCAGCTGCGCTTCGGTGGGAGCCGCGGAGCCGGCGCCCGGGGTCGAGGAGATCCGCGCCGTCGCGGCCGGGCTGGTGGTCGTGGTCGTCGCGCCATTGGCGTCAGAGCCCGTCGGCGCGACCGCCCGCGACGAGCCTTTGACGCCTGCCGACGAGCGCGTGACCGGCGTGAACACCGGCGGCGCTCCCCCCAGCGTCGTCCCCGACGGCCCCGGCTTGCGGGCGGGGGAGGTCGCCGCGGCCGGCGCCGGGTTTTCGGCCACCGCGACGACGGTCGCGCCGGACCGGGTCGAGGTGCCCGAGCCGGCGACGGCGAGGAGGACGACGGCGGCGGCGGCGGCGGCGATCACGCTCCCTCCGGCGAGGGCGACGCGGTTGCTCGGGCGCAGCGAGCCGAACCAGTCCTGCAGCGGCCAGATCAACCTCCTGCGCAGCGGGCCGAACGAGTCCCGCAGCGGCCAGACGAGCCTCGTGTGCAGCGAGCCGAACCAGTCCCGCAGCGGCCAGATCAACCTGCGCCGAAACCCCCAGGTCGCTTCTTCGCCGACCCAGTGAAGGTCGTCGAGCAGCACCCCTCCGCGCGGGGGCCTGGAGTTGATCGCGGGCTCTTCGTGGTCCATTGCCGGCATCGTCGAATCGCTGTTGCGCCTCAAGCTTAGGCCGAAACTCATTTCTTAACCGACCGGCTCAAGAAAGATGCGCCTCTGACAGCACCAACTGGTGCAGGTAGTTTCGGCAGAAATCGGCCTTTTTGTGAGGTCTGAGGGAAATCGGCCTCAGGCGACGGCTGCCGTGGCGCGCTCGAAAGCGAGCTCGCCGTCGGCGGCGTCGACGCGCACGAGGTCGCCATCCTGGAACTCACCCTCCAGGATCTTCAGCGCCAGCTTGTCAACGAGTTGTTTCTGCACGACCCGCTTCAGCGGCCGTGCCCCGTAGGTCGGGTCGTAGCCGAGATTGCCGAGCAGGGTGCGGGCGTCGTCGGAGAGCTCGATCTCGATCCCCCGCTCGCGCACGCGGCCCACCAGCTGGTCGACCTGGAGGTCGACGATCCGTCCGATGTCTTGCTTGGACAGACGATGGAAGATCACCGTGTCGTCGATGCGGTTGAGGAACTCGGGCTTGAAGGTCGAGGCCAGCGTCTCTTCGATCTGCTCGCGGATCCGCTCGTCGACCTGCTCGGAGACGATCCGGTCGGAGCCGACGTTCGAGGTCATGATCAGGACCGTGTTGGTGAACCCCACGGTCCGCCCCTGGCCGTCGGTGAGGCGGCCGTCGTCCATCAGCTGCAACAGCGTGTTGAAGACGTCGGGGTGGGCCTTCTCGATCTCGTCCAGCAGCACCACCGCGTAGGGGCGGCGGCGCACCGCCTCGGTCAGCTGGCCGCCCTCCTCGTAGCCCACGTAGCCGGGCGGGGCGCCGATCAGCCGCGCGACCGTGTGCTTCTCCATGTACTCGGACATGTCGAGGCGGACCATCGCCTGCTCGGAATCGAACATGAACTCGGCCAGCGCCTTCGCCAGCTCGGTCTTGCCGACCCCGGTCGGGCCGAGGAAGAGGAAGGAGCCGATCGGGCGGTTGGGGTCCGCGAGGCCGGCCCGCGAGCGCCGCAGCGCATTGGACACCGCGGCGATCGCCTCGTCCTGCCCGACCACCCGCTCGTGCAGCCGCTCCTCCATCTTGATCAGCTTCTCCACCTCGCCCTCCATCAGCCGGCTGACCGGGATGCCGGTCCATTTGGCGACGACCTCGGCGACGTCCTCCTCGGTGACTTCGTCGGAGAGCAGCACCTCCCCTCCGGCGTGGATCTCCTCCAGTCGCGCTTCCTCGCTGGCGACCCTCGCCTCGAGCTCCGGGATGCGGCCGAACTTCAATTCCGCCGCGCGCTGCAGGTCGGCCTCGCGTTCGGCGCGCTCGACCTCGAGCCGCGCCTCCTCGAGCTTCACCTTGGCCTCCTTGATCGCTTCGATCGGCTCCTTCTCGCTCTGCCAGCGCGCCCGCAGCTCGGCCGCCTTCTCACCCATGTTCGCGAGCTCCGCCTCGAGCGCCTCCAGCCGCGCCTTCGAGGCCTCGTCGGTCTCCTTCTTCAGCGCCTCCCGCTCGATCTCCAGCTGCTGGATCCGCCGCTCGACCTCGTCGATCTCGGTCGGCACCGAGTCGATCTCGATCTTCAGCCGCGAGGCCGACTCGTCGATCAGGTCGATCGCCTTGTCGGGGAGGAAGCGGTCGGCGATGTAGCGCTCCGACAGGGTCGCCGCGGCGACGATCGCCGAGTCGGCGATGCGCACGCCGTGGTGCTCCTCGTAACGAGGTTTGAGGCCGCGCAGGATTGCGATCGTGTCGTTGATGTCCGGCTCGCCGACGAGGACCGGCTGGAAGCGCCGCTCCAGCGCCGCGTCCTTCTCGATGTGCTTGCGGTACTCGTCGAGCGTCGTCGCGCCGACCGCGCGCAGCTCGCCGCGCGCCAGCATCGGCTTCAGCAGGTTGGCGGCGTCGACCGCGCCTTCCGCGGCGCCGGCGCCGACGATCGTGTGGAGCTCGTCGAGGAAGAGG
>JBLNAC010000239.1:0-3789 GCA_050259155.1 Syntrophothermus sp. | reverse complement strand
AGACGCCGGCCTCGTTGATGCCGGTCTCCTCGCGGGCCCGCCCGCCGGCCGAGAGGGCGCCGCGGAAGAGCCGGTTCAGGATCGGCCCGGTCACGCCCTCGACCAGCGCCAGCTCGTAGGCGCGTTTGACCTGGCCCTGGATCTCGGCCTCGCCGAGGATCATCGAGTCGAGCCCGGCGGTGACGCGCATCAGGTGGCGGGCGGCGTCGGGTCCGCGGAAGCTGTAGAGGTGGCCGAGCAGCTCGGTCGGCCTGATCTCCGCCTCGCGGCTGAGGACGCCGAGCGCGGTCGACTCGGCCGCGACCGGGTCGGAGACGATCAGGTAGAGCTCGGTCCGGTTGCAGGTGGAGATCGCCGCCGCCTCGTGGATGCCGCCGACCGCGGTCAGCTCGTTCAGCGCGCCGACCGCGCGCCCCTCGGTCAGGGAGAGGCGCTCGCGCAGGTCCAGGGGCGCGGTCTTGTGCGAGACGCCGAGCGCGAGCAGCTCGGACATGTCAGTCGCCGCCCCCCGTGCTCCCTTGGGACGCCAGGGCCTCGGAGACCGGTGCGCCGCCGTCCTCCTTCCTGCGATCCTCGGCGATCTGAGCCACCTCGCGCAGCTCCCGCTCGATCCGGGCCAGTTTCGCGGCCATCATCGCGACGTAGACCAGCAGCAGCACGACGAAGACGACGTAGGCGCCGGCGACGTACTTGCCCGCCTCGTCGAGGGGCAGGGCAGGGGCCTCGGCCAGCAGCAGGGCCGGCATCACCGCACCTCCGGCGCGATCCGCGAGCTGGCCCCGCCGACCGGAGCGTCGAGCGCGCGCCGCAGCCGCTTGACCTGTCCCGAGGCGCTCTTGGCGGACAGCTCGAACTTCACCAGGGTGACCCAGAGGAGCGCCACCGCCGCCAGGCAGACGAGGAAGGTGAGCATCATCGAGCCCGGCAGCCCGCCGGTGCTGGTCGCGAAGACGCGCGGGTGGACCAGGCTCTGCGCCATCCGCACCGCCATGAAGTTCAGCGGCACGAAGGCGCCGGCGGTGATCGCGAAGACCGACGCGTAGCGCGCCTGCCGCTCCCGGTCCTCGATCGCGTACCGGAATGGGTAGTAGGTGCAGTAGAGGAGGAAGACGATCAGGAAGCTGACCAGGGTGGGCTCGTCCCACACCCACCAGTGTCCCCACGACGCCTTCGCCCAGATCGAGCCGGTGAGGAGGACGGCGACGCCGAAGATGATCGAGATGTGGATCGAGACGTACGAGTAGGCGTCCCAGCGCGCGTCGCCGCTGCGCAGGTGGGCGATCGCGAAGACGCCGCCGACGACGAACCCGACCAGCGCCGTGATCGCGAGCGGTACGTGCAGGTAGAAGATCTTCTGGACGAACCCCTGGTCGGCGTCGAGCGGCGCGTAGAAGAAGACCAGCGAGAGCCCGATCCCGAGCAGGGCCACGGTGGCGATCGAAAGTGGTTTCAGTCCTTTGCCGTACATCCTGGGGGAGGCGGGTGGCGCCCGGCGGCTCAGTCCTCGAGGAGGAAGTCGAATACCGCGTAGCCGACCAAGGTGAAGATCAGATCGTATAGCGCCAGCACCATCAGCCAGGTTCCGAAGCGGTGGTAGCCGGGCCCGCCCAGCGCCAGCAGCGGCTCGGTGGCGGCCGTGGCGGCGATCATCAGCGGCACCACGAGTGGCAGCAGGACGAGCGGCACCAGCAGGTCGCGCGCCCTGGAATTCACGGCCATCGAGGAGATCAGGGTGCCGGTCGCGGCGAGACCGACGTCGGCCAGGGCGAGGACCGCCACCAGCGGTCCCAGCGCCGCCACCGAGTCGAGGAAGAAGAGGGCGAAGATCGGCACCGCGATCAGCTCCAGCGCCGCCAGGTAGACGAGCAGCGCCGAGGCCTTGGCGGCGAAGAGGACGCTGCGGTCGATCGGGGCGAGGCGGATCGCGTCGAAGCCGCCCTCCTCGCGCTCGGCGACGAAGAGGCGGTTGATCCCGAGGACGGCGGCGAACAGCAGCGTCGCCCAGAGCACGCCCGCGGCGAGGCTGCCCGAGAGCTGCGTGCGGTCGAGGCCGAAGCGGAAGATGACGAAGGTGGTGACGGCGAAGAGCGCCATCGCTGGCAGCGACTGCAGCGTCCGCAGCTCCGAGCGGAGGTCCTTGCCGAGGATCGCCGCGAAGGCGACGCGCGAGCTCGTCACGCGACCGCCGCCCGCTCGTGGATGCCCAGCTCCAGCACCCGGTGCGCCTCGGGCAGGTGGCGGTCGGGGTCGTGGGTGACGACGACGCGGGCGGCATCGCCCGCCTCCGGGCCGATCAGCGCGCGGGCCAGCTCGCGCCCCTCGGAGTCGAGGTTGGAGTCCGGCTCGTCCAGCAGCAGCAGCTCGGGCCGGTGCAGCACGCAGCGGCAGATCGCCAGGCGCTGCCGCATGCCGGCCGAAAGCTCCGCGACGCGCTCGTCCGCCCGGCGCTCCATCGCCACCGCCGCCAGCAGCTCCTCGATCCGCGCCTCGGCCTCCGCGGCGCCGATCCCGTGCAGGCGGGCGTGGAAGCGGAGGTTCTCACGGCCGCTGAGGTCCTTGTACAGCAGGGGCTCGTGGCCGAGGTACCCGATCCGGCCCCGCAGCTTCCATGCCTCGCGTGGGAGCGCGCTGCCCAGCACCACCACCTCGCCGCCGCTCGGCCGCAGGAGCGTCGCCAGCACCCGCAGCAGGGTCGACTTCCCGGCGCCGTTGGGGCCCAGCACCACCAGCGTCTCGGCGCGGCCGAGCTCGATGTCGACGCCGGCCAGGGCGGTGCGGTCGCCGTAGTCGCGCCGTAGTCCGGCGACCGCGATCGCCGCCTCGGAGTCGTGCCCGGAATCGGCCATTGCCGGGGATTGTGAACATCTAGGCTGTTCCGGCACCCCGAACCAGGAGGAGATGAATGAACGCCAGCAGGAAGCTCGCCGCGCTGGGGGCGGCATTCGTCATCGTCGCTCTCGCCGCCGCTCTCGTCGCGCTGCCGGCGGCAGCGACCCGAACCGTCCGCATCCCGTCCGCCATCTCCATCCGCAGCCACGGGCTGACCTTCTCGGGCAAGGTCACCGCCGGGAAATACGAGCCCTGCGTGCAGCAGCGCAAGGTGACCCTCTACAAAGACCTCGGCAACGGGTCCGGTCAGGCCCTGATGAGCACCAGGACCGACGACCAGGGGCGCTGGAAGATCACCCCGCCGGGCTCGGCCGGGATCTCGCTCTGGGAATTCTTCGCGCGGGTCAAGAAGCGCAGCGAAGGGACGGCGGGGACGATCTACCTCTGCAAGGGCGCCCGGTCGAAGACGATCAAGGTGAGCCCCTGAGGGCGACTCGGTAGCGGGCGCCGCGTGCTGGCGCGCGGTCGGGGTCAGCCCCTGCGCCCGCGCAGGGTGCGGCGCCCCACCTCGAGCAGCGGCGCCGCGCCCTGGCGGAGGGCGCGGGCGCGGGCCTCGCCCCGGCCGTAGAGGATCCGGGCCGAGGCCCGCACCGCCTCGCCCAGGGTGCGGTCGTACGGGTGCCACCAGAAGTCGCGGGCGAGTCCCGGCTCCCAGGTGTTCGTCTTCACGTTGACGCACTCGTAGAAGCCGAATTTGGAGTGGGAGCGGCCCAGGCCCGAGTCCTTGACGCCGCCCCAGGCGCACTGGCAGACGCCGTGGCTGAACGAGTGGTCGTTGATCCAGACCATTCCCGCCTGGATCCGCCGCGCGATCCTCTCGCCGCGCTGGCGGTCCCGGGTCCAGACCGAGGCACCCAGCCCGAAGTCCGAGTCGTTGGCGAGGTCGATCGCCTCCTGCTC
>JBLNAC010000238.1:0-3280 GCA_050259155.1 Syntrophothermus sp. | reverse complement strand
CAGGCTGTACGGGTCCGAGACGAGCTCCCAGACATCGGTGGCGCTCGCCTCGATCGTCCGTCGCCGGGTGACGCGGGGCACCGCGGCCTGGCTTTCAGTCTCCGGTAAGCCGACGGAGGTCGCGGACCAGCAGCAGGTGCTTGAGGTGGCTGACGGTCGCCGCCAGGCTTTCCAGGCTCTGCAGGGCCTCCTTGCGGCGCTCGGGGTTGCGCGAGCGCAGCGACGGCCCCAGCAGCGCCTCCAGGAGCTGGGCCTCGCGGTCGGCGGAGGAGCGGAAGATCCGCAGGTTGCGGGCGCCGACGCCGACCCGCGATAGCTCGTTGGCGGCGCGCACGATCTCGCGGTCGGTCTCGTCGTAGACGACCTGCCCGTCGCGCTTCTCGGGCTGGACGATGCCGTAGTTCTCGAGCTCGGCGATCAGCTCCTCGCGGGCGCCCGTCTCCTCGATCACCTCCTCGAGGGTCAGGTGCGCGCGGGAGGAGGTGTCGACGAGGATCGCCCGTCGCACGGCGCCGCCCGCGGGCTTGCGCTCGCCTTCGCCGCCGAGGACGAGCTCGCCGCCGGCGGCCAGCTCCTGGCGGATCACGCGCAGCGGCAGGAACTCGTCGCGCTGGAGGCGCAGGATCGTCCGCAGCCGCTCGACGTCCGACTGGCTATAGAGGCGGTAGCCGCCGGAGGTCCGCCGGGGGCTGAGCAGCTTCTGGTCCTCGAGGTAGCGGATCTTCGAGATCGAGACGTCGTCGAACTCGTTCTGGAGGATCTTGCAGACCGCGCCGATCGTCAGCGCCTTGCGCGGCCGGCTGGGCGACCTCGGCGTCCGGGCGGGCGGTTCGGACAGTGCCATCGCTAGCGCTCCAGGTAGCTGAGCTTGTACTTGCCGACCTGGATCTCGTCCCCGTCGGCGAGGCGGTGGGACTCGATCCGGCGCCGGTTGACGTAGGTGCCGTTCAGGGAGCCGAGGTCGTCGATGTAGAGGCCGTCGCGCCGCCGCACCAGCAGCGCGTGGTTGCGGGAGACGGTGACGTCGTCGAGGAAGACGCCCGCGTCGGGGCTGCGGCCGATCGAGACGCGGTCCTCGTCGATGCTGAAGCTCTCCCCCGCCCGGCCGCCGCCGGCGCGGATGACCAGCGCCGCTCCCGCCCGCTCGACCACCTCGTCGATGTCGACCGGCAGCATCTCGCCGGTCTCGTCGACGCGGTAGGTCATCGTCGTCGGGTCCTCCCCGCCCTCGGCGGGGCCGCCGAGGAAGGCGCCGCATTTCTGGCAGTAGCTGGCGCCCTCGGGGTTGGCGAAACCGCATTCGGGACAGTGGACGGCCATGGCTGTTCCCGGGTCAGGCGGCCGACTCGCCGTCCCCCGCCTTCGCCTTGCCGGCGAGGATCTCCGTCAGCTGCGCGACGTCGTCCCCGGAGATCAACGCCTCGCCGCCCTCGCGCTTCTGGCGCAGGCGGTTGACGAGCTCAGCCCGGAGGATGTCGATCTTGCCGTGCAGGACGCGCCGCTTGTAGGAAATCTCGTTCTCTTCCGCCATCAGGCTGTCGATCAGGTCCTTCAGCTCCTTGTCGCTGAGGGAGCCGAGATCGGGAAATGTCTCCTCCATGGCCGCTCCTGGGTAGAGGAAGGCTGGACGCCTCCGTTTGCTCGAGGGGCCGAGTATAGTTCCCGGCCCGCCAAAGGTTCAACCGCAGGTTGAAGGTTGATCCGGGTGGGCTTCAGCTTGCAGGCGCTCCCGCCCGAACCGCCCGCACCCCGGTCCGCGCGTAGAGCACGGTGGCGACGATCGCCATCGCCAGCCCCCAGAGGAGAAGCGCGGTCGCCACCCAGCCGGGCGCAAGCAGGGCGAGGAAGATGCCGCCCATGATCGGGAACACCGATATGCGGCCCGGCCAGTTGACCTCGATGTCGACCCCGTGGCGCAGGCCGTACCAGCCGAGCCCGAGCATCGCCAGCTCGCGAAGCGCGAGCAGCGCCAGCGCCCAGCGTGGGAGCAGCTCGAAGCTCCAGCAGACGACGGCCCCGGCGAGGATCGTGAGCCGGTCGATCACCGGGTCGAGCAGCGTGCCGAGGCGGCTGTACTGGCCGGTGGCCCGCGCCAGGAAGCCGTCGACGTAGTCGCCGACGGCGATCAGCGAGAAGACGGCCGCCGAGGCGAGCGAGGTGCCGTCTTCGGTCGAGTAGGCGAGAGCGAGGAAGACCGGCAGGAGGGCCAGGCGGACGTAGCCGACGAGGTTCGGCAGCGTCCAGGGCCGCAGCGGCGCGCCGCGGCGCGTCTGCCGGGGCTGCGGGCCGCTGCGGTCGAGCCCGAAGCGGCGGCGGCGGCGGCCACGGCCGAATGGGGCCGTGTCGGGCATCTCAGTCGGTCTTCTCCGGCTCGGCGAGCAACGCCGCGGCGCGGGCGGCCGCTTCCTCCAGGGGCAGCGCGTGCTCGGCGCCGGTGGCGCGCTCGGACGCCTCGACGACCCCCTCGGCGAGGCCGCGGCGGCCGGCGACGATCCGCAGCGGGCAGCCGAGCAGCTCGGCGTCGGTGAGCTTCTCCCCGGGCCCCGCCTCACGGTCGTCATAGAGTGTCTCCAGGCCGACCGCCATCAGCTCCTCGTAGAGCCGGTCGGCGGCGTCGCGCTCGGGCTCCCCCGCCTTCGCCAGCGAGACCAGGTGGACCGCCCAGGGGGCGATCGCCCGCGGCCAGACGATGCCGCGCTCGTCGGCACGCTGCTCGATCGCGGCGGCGACGATCCGCGCCGGGCCGATCCCGTAGCTGCCCATCACGATCGGGCGCTCGACGCCGTTCTCGTCCAGGTACGTCGCCCCCAGCGGAACCGAGTACCTGGTGCCGAGCTTGAAGATGTTGCCGACCTCGATCGCCGGCTCGATCTCGATCCTGCCGCCGCCGGGCGCCGTGTCGCCGGCCTCGACGCTGCGGACGTCGAGCTCCTCGAAGGCGAAGTCGCGCCCAGGTCGCACGCCGCGCAGGTGCGCGTCGGGCCGGTTGGCGCCGCTGACGTAGGAGTCGCCGGCGATCGCGGCGTCCTTGACCACCGGCACCTTCGCCCCGACCGGGCCGATGTAGCCGACCGGGCCGAGCTCGGCGGCGATCTCCTCCTCGCGGGCCTGGCGGAAGGGTGCGCCCAGCGCGTTCTGCAGCTTCACCTCGTTCAGGCGGTGGTCGCCGCGGACAAGGACCAGGACCATGCCGCGGCCCTCGACGACCACCGGCAGCGCCTTGATGAAGGCGCCGGTGGGCAGGCCGAGGTGGGCGGCGACCTCGTCGACCCTGCCCAGG
>JBLNAC010000237.1:0-3048 GCA_050259155.1 Syntrophothermus sp. | reverse complement strand
TCGGGGGGAGGCGATACGAGGTCGACTGCCTGTGGCCGCAGGCGCATCAGATCGTCGAGCTCGGCGGTTGGCAAGGCCACGGAACCCGGGCCGCCTTCCGCGAAGACCGTGCCCGCGACCGGCGCCTGCGGGTCGCCGGGTACTCGGTCACGCGCGTCACCTGGCACCAGCTCGAGGACGAACCCGAGGCGATCGCGGCCGATCTCCGGCGCCTGCTCCTGGCGTGAGGGCGGCACGGGGAACGAGCCTCCGGTCAACCCCTGATGAGCGGAAGCCGGCGCCGACCCACCCGAACGCCCAGCCACGATCTTGAACTGACAATCGTCTGTGATAACTTACGCTGTGTGAGAGCCGCACCCGTCTCGACAGGCAACGCCTCGGCCGCCTCGGCGGGCGCCGCCAGGGCCCAGCAGCCGGCCGTCGGCCCCCGGATCCGCGCGCTCCGGGAGGGAATGGACCTCTCGCTTCGCGACCTCAGCGAGCGCTCGGGCGTCAGCGCCCAGATGCTCTCGCAGGTGGAGCGCGGGGAGACGAGCCCGACGCTGGCGGTAGCCGCGCGCATCGCCGGCGGGCTCGAGCTGACCCTGTCGCAGCTGCTGCGGCTGGACGAGGGCGAGCACGTCGCCGTCACCCGCGCCGGCAGCCGCCGCCGCAGCCGCCGGGGCGGCCACGGCTTCGAGGAGCTGACGCCGCCGCTGCCAGGGCAGCGCGCGGACGTCTCGCTGCACGCGCTGGACCCGGGCGCGACGACCGGCGGCCGCGCCGATCCCCCGATGCACGAGCCGGGCAGCCGCGAGACCGCCGTGGTCCTCGAGGGCTCGCTGGCGCTGGTCGTCGACGGCACCCGCTACGACCTCGAGGAGGGCGATAGCGTCACCTTCGACGCCGACCTGCCGCACCATTTCGAGAACGACGGCCTGGAGCCGACGCGCTTCATCGCCGTGATCGCCGCCGGCCTGAGGAGGGGCTGACAGCCATGCCGAAGAACATGTTCGAGAAGATCTGGGAGGCCCACGAGGTCTCCGAGGGCCTCATCTACATCGACCTGCACCTCGTCCACGAGGTCACCTCGCCCCAGGCCTTCGACGGCCTGCGGATGGCGGGCCGGCCGGTGCGCCGGCCCGACAAGACGCTCGCCACGGCCGACCACAACACGCCGACCGACGGCACCAAGGCCGCCCGCCTGATCGCCGACGAGCTCTCGCGCGTGCAGGTCGAAACCCTGGAGCGCAACTGCGAGGAGTTCGCCATCCCGCTCTACTCGCTCGGCTCCGACCGCCAGGGCATCGTCCACGTGATCGGACCGGAGCTGGGCGTCACGCAGCCAGGGATGACGATCGTCTGCGGCGACAGCCACACCTCCACCCACGGCGCCTTCGGCGCGCTCGCCTTCGGCATCGGCACCTCCGAGGTCGAGCACGTGCTGGCCACCCAGTGCCTGGTCCAGAGGCGCCCGAAGACGATGCGGATCCTCTACGACGGGTCTCTGAGGCATGGCGTCACCCCCAAGGACCTGATCCTGGCGACGATCGGGCGCCTGGGCACCGGCGGCATGGCCGGCTACGCGGTCGAGTACGCCGGCCCCGCGATCGAGTCGCTCTCGATGCCGGGCCGGATGACGATCTGCAACATGACGATCGAGGGCGGCGGCCGCGCCGGCATGATCGCCCCGGACGAGACGACCTTCGAGTGGGTCCGCGGCCGCCCCGGCGCGCCCGATGACTTCGAGGCGGCCGCCGCCCGCTGGCGCGAACTGCCGACCGACGCGGGTGCCGGCTTCGACGACGAGGTCGCGATCGACGCCTCCGACATCTCGCCGATGGTCACCTGGGGCACGACGCCCGGCATGGTCGTCGAGGTGACCGACACGGTCCCCGACCCGGCGTCGATGAGCTCGCCTGCCGAGCGCGAGGCGGCAGAGCGGGCCCTCGCCTACATGGACCTGCGCCCCGGCACGCCGATGACGGAGATCGCGCCTCAACGGGTCTTCATCGGCTCCTGCACCAACTCACGGATCGAGGACCTGCGCGAGGCCGCCGAGATCCTCGACGGCCGCCGGATCGCGTCGGGCATCCACGGCATGGTCGTTCCCGGCTCCCAGCAGGTGAAGGCCGCGGCGGAGGCCGAGGGGCTGGACGACGTCTTCCGCAGCGCCGGCTTCGAATGGCGCGAGGCGGGCTGCTCGATGTGCCTGGGGATGAACCCGGACACCCTGGCCGAAGGCGAGCGCTGCGCCTCGACCTCGAACCGCAACTTCGAGGGCCGGCAGGGCAAGGGCGGCCGGACCCATCTCGTCAGCCCGAAGATGGCCGCGGCCGCGGCCGTCGAGGGACACTTCGTCGACATCAGGGATTGGAGCTAGCCATGCGACCCATCGACGTGATCGAGGGAAAGGTCTCGGTCCTGGACCGGGCCGACGTCGACACCGACCAGATCATCCCCAAGCAGTTCCTCAAGCGGGTCGAGCGGACCGGCTTCGGCCAGTTCCTCTTCTACGACTGGATCCGCGACGGCGAGATCGAGCTCGAGCCCAACCCGATCCTCGTCACCGGGCCGAACTTCGGCTGCGGCTCCTCGCGCGAGCACGCGCCCTGGGCGCTCGAGGACTACGGCTTCCGGGCGGTCATCGCCCCGAGCTTCGCGGACATCTTCCGCACCAACTGCACGAAGATCGGCCTGCTGCCGGTCGTCCTTCCCGAGGACCAGGTCCGGTCGCTCATCGAGCAGACCACCGCCGTCCCGGGCGCCGAGGTCACGGTCGACCTCCAGGAGCAGGTCGTGCGCGCCCCCGACGGCCAGGTCTTCCCGTTCACGATCGAGGGCGACGTCCGCGAGCGGCTGCTGAACGGCTGGGACGACATCTCCCTGACGCTCGCCCAGGAGGACGCCATCGCCGCCTACGAGGCGTCGCGGGAGCGGCTCGGGCCCGTCACCACGGCCGTCGCCTGAATCCCGCCCCGTCCCGTCCGGCCGTGCGGCCTGACGGGACGGGCACGGATCACTGCGCCGGAGGGGTCGCCGGAGGCGCCACCGGCAGGGGACCGAAGT
>JBLNAC010000236.1:0-5879 GCA_050259155.1 Syntrophothermus sp. | reverse complement strand
GGATCAGACGGTCGGCGCTCTCCTGTCCCTTGGTCACTGAACTCTTAGACCCCAGTACACGGCAGGCGCGAAGCGGCACCTGAGTTCGCTCGCCCCCTAGCAGCGCAGCTTGCCAAGACGTGGCCACCACCTCCACGCTCCTGGACTCGGCACGGTGATTCACCCGAATCCCGAATCCCGCGCGCAGGGCTTGGCTGGAACTCGGTGACGATCGGCTTCATCGGTTCACACAGAACGCCCCCTCCGCCGCCGGCAAGGCCGCGCGCTCAGCGCGCGACCCCGGGGGGAAGCAGGTACTCATACGGTCGCCGTCGCACGTGTCGCTGCCAGGCGCGGTCGAGTCGGCGGATCCGCAGCAGCCACTCCCACAGCCGCGCGTCGGAGCGGTAGTAGCTGCGCACCCCGTGCTCGTCGATCGGCGGGTCGAGGTCGTGGTTGACGGGTTCGAGGAAGACGGGGATCCAGGGGTCGAGCCTTTCCTTGATCAGGTTGCCGAGTAGATCATTGGCGACGCCGCGCCATTCCCGGTACCCGTCGAGGATGTGCGGCCCGAGGAAGCGCTTGATCGGGGCGCGCGTCAGCGCCGGCAGCGGCCGCACGAGCAGGTCGAGGTCCAGCCGCGACCGTCCGTCCGCGTCCCAGGTCATCGGCGTGGTGACGTCGAGGTAGCGCAGCCTCCCCTCCTCCCAGGTCCAGTTGGAGAGCTGCGCGTCGATCCCCAGCCGCGGGCCGATCGTGCCGCGGGCCGTCTCCACCACTGCCTCGACGAGCGGGTGGCCGGCGGCGGGGTCGACGGTGGCGAGAACCGCCGGAGCCAGGGTCTCGGCCGCGAGCACCGGCTGCGCCGCGTAGCCCGCGACCGTACCGTCGTCGCGCTCGAGCGGGATCAACTCGGTCTCGACCACGTCCACGCCGCGCTCGCGCAGCGCCTCGACGTAGTCGGCGAGCACCTGCCGGTAGGCATCGAAGCGGGCGCGGGTCGGGAACAGCGGCAACCGCCGGCAGGCGAACTCCGGCTCGCCCGGCGGCCAGCCGAGGACGAGCGAGATCTCGCCGCCGCCGAGGACCCGCAGGCGCGATTCGTCGCCGTCCGCGAGGGCGGCCTCGACGTCTGCGTCGAGCCGCCGCAACTTCTCGGCCGAGAGCCCTAGCGTCCCGCCGCTCATTCGAGCGCATCGCGAACGCACGCGATGATCTCCTCGGCCTCCTCGTCACCGAGGATCAGGGGCGGCTTGAACTGCGTCACGGCGTGGTCGTGCTCGGCGAAGACAGCGAAGACGCCGGCGTCGATCAGCCTTTTCGCCGCTGCCACGCCTCCCTCCGGCTCGGGGAAGGCGAGCCCCATCGTCAGCCCGCGGCGGCGTAGCTCGAAGGGCAGCCCCTCGAAGCCCGCCTCGAAGCGCTCCCCCAGGGCGCGCACGCGCTCCGCCATTCCGGGGGCCGAGATCTCGGCCATCACCGCGTTCGCCGCGACGCAGCCCAGCTCCGAGCCGCCAAAGGTGGAGACGTAGGCGAAGGGGCGCTGGTCGAAGAAGCCCTCCAGCTCTTCGCTGATCAGGGCTGCGCTGACCGGGTAGAGCCCCCCGCCCAGCCCCTTGCCGGTGATCACGACGTCCGGCTCGGCGTCCTCCTGCTGGTAGTACCAAGGGGTGCCGGTCCGTCCCAGCCCGGTCTGCACCTCGTCGAGGACCAGCAGCGCGCCGTGGGCGTGGGCGAGCTCGCCCGCCTCGCGCAGGTAGCCGGGCGCCGGCGGCGGGAAGCCGAGCGTGGCGGGAAACGACTCGAGGATTACCGCCGCCGCGCCCCCCTCCAGCTCCGCGCCCAGCTGCTCGAGGTCGTTGAACGCCACGTGGGCGAAGCCCGGCAGCGGCTCCCCGTAGGGCTCCGACCAGCGCGGGTCGCTGGCGGCGCGGGCGAGCCCGGCGAGCCCATGGTAGGCGCCGGTCGCCGCGACGACCTTCTGGCGACCGGTGTAGCCGCGGGCGAGCGTGAGCGCCAGGTCCACCGCCTCACTGCCGGAGGGCGTGAACAGCGCGTAGGGCAAGCGCCCGCCGGTGCTGACGGCGAGACGCTCGGCGAGCTCGGCCCGCCAGCCGGAGATCAGGTGGTGGTTGCCGACGTCGAGGTGGTCGAGCCCCTCGCGCAGCGCGGCGGTAACGACGGGATTGCGGTGGCCGAGGTTGAAGACGCCCCCGTTGCAGTGGCAGTTCCAGAACCAGCGCCCGTCGTAGGCGTCGCGGAACCGGGCTCCGTCGCGCTCGCCGATCACGATGTCGACGCCGATCGCCCGCAGCGCCGCCACCTTGCCGCGGTTGACGTGCGCGGCGAACGCCTCGGCGGCCTCGTCTCGCGTCGGGTAGGGCTCGCTCGCTACGGTGGCTTCGGTGCCTGAGAATCGCTCCACGTGTGCCTCCTTGTCTGCAGTCCCCGTGCCACGACGTTACCGCCCCGCTACTGGCCCCGCGCGGCACTCGCGGTTGTACGTCATCCGCCGGCGTTGCTGCAGCGATCAGCAGAGCTCGCGGCATCGCAAGCTGGGTCGAGGTCGGGCAACTCCACTTCGGCGTCCCTTCGGCGCCGCGCTGGGGAGTTACCCACGCAGGACTTGGGGTCACACTTAGCATCAAGAGGCAGGAGAGCCGTGGAGGATCAGAGCCCACTGCGAGAGCCCCTACTCGACGCGGCCGAAGCTGCAGAGCTGCTGAAAGTACCCCGAAGCCCCCTCTACGAGCTAGTGAGGTCCCCGCGGCTTACGGCACGTGAGGATTGGTGCCTGAGGCCTACGTCTTGCTCGGGTGGACTTTGAGGGCTGGGTGGCTCGGAATACTCACGGCGCCCTAGCACAGCCGCTCAGGCGATCGGACTATCTCCGCTCTCTACGCCGCTCTCGGAAGGGCGGAATTCGGGCGGACCCTTCCGATTTGTCCCCGGGCGGCGGCTGTGTCGACCTGCGAAGACAGCTGCCAAAGCCGCGACCTCTCGGAATGCGCGCGACGGGAGTGGGTGTCCGGCTAGCGTTGGTCCCTCCACCATCGACCAAGGAGGCAGACGATGCCCGCGGAAGGAATCGAGCTCGGCGACGCCGCTCCCGAGTTGGCGCTGCCCGACATCGAGGGCAAAGAGACGATGCTGCCGGCGCCGGGCAAGGCCCCGGCCACGGTCGTCATCTGGACCTGCAACCACTGCCCGTATGCGCGCGGCTGGCACGGGCGGCTGACCGAGGCCGCGCGCGAGTACGGCGGGCGGGGTGTCAGCTTCTTCGCCGTCAACTCCAACGACGCCGAGCGCTATCCGAGCGACTCGCCCGCGGCAATGGCCGAGAGCTATGACCGCGAGGAGTGGGGCATGCCTTACCTGTACGACGAGAGCCAGGAGGTCGCTCACGCCTACGGCGCGAAGACTACGCCCGACGTCTTCGTCTTCGACTCCGAGCTGCGCCTGCGCTACCGCGGCGCCCCAGACGGCGACCACCGAGACCCCTCGCAGGGGGCTGCCTGGCTGCGCTCGGCACTGGAGGCCGTCCTGGCTGGCTCTGAGCCAACGCCCCCCGAGACCGAGCCGGTCGGCTGCTCGATCAAGTGGCGCGAGTAGGGCGCGCAGACCACGCTGCTGCGACAGTCTCCCAGCGCCTCCAACTCGCCCAGTGCAGACTGGCCGCACCAACGAGGTCGCGATCGCGCGCGTTCCAGAATTCGCCTGGCGCGGGTTCTTCGCGGTTGTCAAATGGGCGGTGCTTGCCTAAGTCACGATCGCCGGCATGAAGGAGTACGCGTTCCTGAGGGATTCGCCTGCGCGGTGGTGCGCTCGTCGTGTTGACGCGCTCGCTCGTTGTCTTCGCGATCCACGTGCCAGTCTCGATCGGCTTAATCGTGGCGCGTCTTGCTGAGCCCGACAAGCTCGTTGCCGAGTCGGCTGACTGACGTGAGCTGACTCTGTTCGAGGGCATCGCTCCATGCCTCCCGCCGGAGTGCCTGCCGACGACATGCGCAGCCAGTAGCTCCGACGCCGAGGATCCGCCCCCCAAGACCTATCGAAAAGCCAGCGTCCGGCTCGAGACCGCCTTCGAAAGGGCACGGGTGTCGTCGAACTCACTGGGTCGTGATCGCGCGGGCGATGATGAGGCGCTGGATCTCGTTGGTGCCCTCCCAGATCTGGTAGAGCTTGGCGTCGCGGTACCACTTCTCGACCGGGTGGTCGCGGACGTAGCCGTGGCCGCCGAGGATCTGGACTGCCTCCTCGCAGCAGCGCACCGCCACGTCGGCAGCCATGCACTTCGCCATCGAGCCCTCGGCGAGGGCCAAGGGGCGGCCGGAGAGCGCGAGCCATCCCGCCCGCCAGAGCAACGCACGCGCCGCCTCGATCTCCATCGCCATCTGCGCGAGCTTGGCAGCGACCAGCTGGTGGCGGGCGATCGGAACACCGAACGCAGTCCTCTCAAGAGCGTAGTCGCGCGCATACTCGAAGGCGGCGCGCGCGAGGCCGAGCGCCGCTGCGGCGAACGTCATCCGCGAGTACTGGAGGAGGGTCAGCGCCGCGGCCGCCCCCGACAGCCCCTCCTCGGAGCGGGCACGCGCCGTCGCCGGCGTGGGCGCGGCGAGCCGCGTCTCGAGCCGGTTGTCGAGCGGCACCCGGCAGCCCTCGAACACGACCTCGGCCGTGTGGGAGGCGCGCATGCCGAGCTTCTCCTCCTTGCGCCCCATGCCCATGCCCGGCGTGTCCGCCTCGACGATGAAGGCGGCCGTCCCGCCCTCCTCGGGAACGCGGGCGAAGACCACGTGCACGTCCGCGATGCCGCCATTGGTGATGAACTGCTTGCGGCCGTCGAGGACCCACTCCTCGCCGACGCGTCGCGCCGCGGTGGTGATCGCCGCGATGTCGGAGCCCGCCTGCGGCTCGGTCAGGCACAGGGCACCGAGCCTCACCGCCTTGGGGTCGCAGAAGCGCGGCAGGTAGCGCCGTTTCTGCTCCTCGGAGCCAAAGGCGAGGATCGGTCCGGCCGCGTAGCTGCTCGAGCCGATCTCCGTCGCGATCGCCGCGCATCCCCAAGCGAGCTCCTCGGTGACGATGAAGTTCGTGATGCCGACCATGCCGTCGGCGACCCCGCCCCCGCCGTACTCCTCCGGAAGGCCGTAGCTGAGGAGGCCGACCCGCGCCGCCTTCTCGAGCACCGGCCAGGGCATCTCCTCGCGCGCGTCGTACCCCGCGGCGACCGGCCGGATCTCGCGCCGGGCGAACTCGCGGGCGAGTGCTTGGATCTCACGCTGCTCGTCGGTGAGGGAGAAGTCCACTGGCACCCGCGATGAGCGTACCCTGCCGAAGTGCGGACGGGATGCGGGTTCAGCGGCGCGCGGTCCCTCCATGGACGCCTCGGGCAATCATCAAGACGACCGACATACGCGGCCAGATTCTCAAGCGAAGACGTGAGACCCGCCTCGTGGTCCTGAGCCGAGATGCCGGCTGGCACATCTTCCGCACGGAGTTGGCATCCCAGATCCGCCCAACCGGGGCGGCGATAACCCGGTATGCGAAGTCAACGCGCTCCATCCGCCGAGTCTACGTCTCCACCTTTTCAGGAGATCGTGTCCGGTTGGGCCGCGAACGATCCTCGATCAGCCGATGGCCCGGCGAGCAGCGCCGATCGCAGTGCTCCCCTCACGAACTCCGCCCAGGCCGCCGGGGTCCAACCGCGGTCGACCACCAGCTGCAGGTAGAGGCTCGGCGCCATCAGGACCCAGAGGATGTCGGCGGCGGCGCTCGGCTCAAGGCCGGAGCGAAGCGCCCCCCGCTTATCGAGCGCGGCGATCACCTCGCTCATGTCGGCGTGGCGCCGCTCGCCCGCGTGGCGCGCGACCTCGGCCAACTCGGGGTCGGTGTCCGCT
>JBLNAC010000235.1:0-5193 GCA_050259155.1 Syntrophothermus sp. | reverse complement strand
AGCTGCTCAGAGCCAGCTCGAAGCGGCGGCCGGTGCGGCCGGGCAGGTCGATCAGGCGGAGGAACTCGCGGTGCTTGCTCCACGAGTAGCGCTCGCCCTCGAAGCTGACGTCACGCCATTCCTGACGCCAGTTGCCGACGGTGGTGTAGACCTCCGCGGGGCGGGCGGAGCGGTCGGGCCAGAGGTCGAGGACGACGGGCTGACGGGTCGGGACGAACTTGAAGCGCTCCTGGCGCGGCAGCCGGCACCCCTCGCGCCCCCAGTTCTCGGCGAAGGTGAAGAAGGCGCAGTGCGCCTCGAGGAAGTCGATCGTCTCCTGCACGCCGCGGTCCAGCTCCAGCTGCAGCTGGACCGGGTCCGTCTCCAGGTACACGAGCCGGCCTCCCGCGGCCAGCTCGGGCAGCGGCCGGGTGCCGCCGTGGAGGTTGATCAGCAGCTCGGCGTCGGCGAACAGGCGGGCGAGCCGGCCCTCGGTAAGCCCGAAGCAGCGCCCGTCGGCGTGCAGGCCGCGAAACGCCCAGCGATCGGCGAAGCCGAAGCGCCTCATCGTCGAGCCGATGAACTCGGCCGCGAGGGCCGAGGCGTCGTCGTCGCGGTCGGACATCAGCATCGAGGGAGTCCGCGCGTGCGTCTCGACGTAGTAGGCCTCGAAGCCCATCCGCTCGAAGCCGAGCATGTAGTGCAGGTTCTGCCAGACGACGCCGGCGACCGGCATCTTGCTCATCATGCCGAGCAGCACGACCTGCGGCCTGCTCATCCGGCGCCTCCGCCGACGGGGACCTGGGTCCAGGTCAGGCCGATGCCCTCCTCCAGCGGAGGGCCGCCGTTGCTCCTCGTCGCGCCCCGGCGCCTGCGCTCCCGGTGCTGGGCCTCGTGCAGCTGGTGGTAGAGGCCCTGCCTCGACACCAGCACCTCGTGGCTGCCGCGTTCGATGATGCGGCCGGTGCTCATGACGAGGATCTGGTCCGCGTGCCGCACCGTGGAGAGGCGATGGGCGATCATGAACGAGGTCCGGCCCTCCATCAGCTCGTCGAGGGCGTCGAGCACCACCGCCTCGGTCTTCGAGTCGATCGAGGAGGTCGGCTCGTCCAGGATCAGGATCGGGGCGTCCTTGAGGAAGGCCCGCGCGACGCAGATCCGCTGGCGCTCACCGCCGGAGATCTTCGATCCGCCCTCGCCGAGGGGGGTCTCGTAGCCGTCGGGCAGCGCGAGGATGAAGTCGTGCGCGTTCGCCGCCCGCGCCGCGGCCGCGACCTCCTCGTCCGTCGCCTCCAGCCTTCCGTAGCGGATGTTCTCCCCGATGCTCGCGGAGAAGAGCTGCGGCTCCTGCAGTACGACGCTGATCTGGTCGCGCAACGAGTGAAGCGCCAGCCGGCGGATGTCGACGCCGTCGATCTCGATGCGGCCGCGCTGGGGGTCGTAGAAGCGGATCAGCAGGCTCATCAGGGTGCTCTTGCCGGCCCCGGTGGGGCCGACGACCGCGATCCGTTCCCCGGGCTCGGCGGTGAAGGAGATCTCCTCGAGCGTGCGCCGGCGGCCGGGGTAGGCGAAGGTCACCTTGCGCGCGTCGATTCTCCCGCTCGCACGCTCCATGACCAGGGCGTCCTCGCGCTCGACCACCGCCGGCGCCCGGTCTAGCAGGTTCAGCGAGGAGTCGAACTGCACCAGCTGTTCGTGGATCGTTCCGACCGTGGTGCTGATCTGTTCCAGCGGCTGGTAGACCGAGGTCATGTAGGTGATCAGCACGATCAGCTCGCCGATCGAGATCTTGCCTTCGATCACCTGCCAGGCGCCGAGCCCCATCACGATCGAGATCCCGGCCGCCGAGGCGGTCTGCACCCCGAGCGTGTAGAGGCTCTGGCTGACGGTGAGCTTGACCCGCTCGTCGACCGCCGTCTGGCCCTGCTCGCGAAACCGCTCGTACTCGTGGTCCTCGCGCCCGAAGGAGACGATCACGCGAAGCATCGCCATCGCCTCGTTGACGATCGACAGCGACGCCCACTCGAGCCTCTGGACCCGCTGCAGGCGCGGGACGATGCGGCGCCCGTAGAGGTCGAACGACCAGAAGAGGAAGGGGAGGACGACCATCGCGATCAGCGCGATCTGCCAATCGATGACGAGCGAGATGACGAACATCCCGACCAGCGTCAGCAGCGCCTCGGCGATCGGCGGCAGCACCATCACGATGTTGCCGACGGCCGCCGCTTGCAGGTTGATCTGGCTCATCAGCGCCCCCGTCTGGCGCTGGTCGTGGAAGGTGAAGGAGAGGCGCTGGGCGTGGTCGAAGAGGTCGCCGCGCAGGTCGAGGACCATGTTCTGCTCCATCCGCGCCCCGAGGAAGTGGTTGAGCACCGTGACCGCGTTGCCGACCACGACCAGGAGGAAGCGGGCCGAGACCATCGCCACCAGCACGACCCAGGTGGTCGGGTCGGGGCCGAAGATCGTGCGCACGATGCCCGTCGATTCGGCGTTGTGGAGGACCTGGTTGAGGATCACGGCCAGCGGCCAGGGCTCGGCCAGGCCGAGCAGCGCGGCGAGCACCGTCAGCGCGACGACGCAGATCAGCGTGCGCCGGTACGGCCTCAGGTAGGGCCGGATCCGGGGCAGCACCCTCCACAGCTCCCACGCCCCCTGCTTGTCCGGCTCCGGGCCGGCTTCCCGCGGCGGCCGGCTCCTCATGCGCAGCGGTCCCATCGACGGGGTCATGGGCGAACGTCCTCCCGCAGCAGGGCTCGTCGCCGCTCTCGCCTCAGGACGCCGGCGACCGCTTCCGCCGGGGTGGAGCCGGGGGCCGGCCGGCTCGCTACCGGCGCCGAGGGCCGGGCGGCGGGCGATGGCGCCAGGCTGACGAGGGTCTTTTCGATACCGGAGATCTCCGTCGCGGCGAGCCCCATCGCGGTCGCCGTCCCCTCGAGCCCGGTCGCGAGCAGCAGGCCGGCGGCGGCCGCGCAGGGGATCGCGAGGGCGGTCGCTCCCTCGACGGCGCTGAAGGCGGCGAGCAGCGCGAGCAGCGATACGACGCCGGCTCCCGGCGCCGAGATCAGCGGCCAGAGGCGGACGCGGCTCAACTGCCGGCCGGCACCGTGCTCCTCGACGAGCCAGCGGATCCGCACGCCCCCCAGCGGCCCGACCCGAACCGCCAGGTCCCAGCGATCGAAGGGGCCGCCGCTGCGAACGAGCCCGCCCGCCGCAGCCAGGGCGTCCTGGCAGGCCTGGATTCGGCCCTCGGGCGGAAACCAGGACTGGCTCCAGCTTTCCAGCGTGCGTGGGCGCGGCCAGACGAGCTGCGGTCGCGCCCGGCGGCGCCAGGGGGAAAGGCCGTTGCGAAGGCGGCCGCCGAGCCGGGCCACGGGCTGGGTCAGGAAAAGCAGCGAGGTCAGCCCCCGCCGCAGCATCGTCTCGCCTGCGCTGCGGCCGGGAACCGGCGGGCTGGCCCGCCAGCCGCGCACGACGGCGCGGGCGACGATCCAGGCCACCAGGGCGGCGAAGACCGGCGCCGCCACCAGCAGGGGGTGCCAGACGGCACCCAGGATCGCGAGGACTCCCAGGCCGGCGATCCCCAGAAGACCCTCCGGGGTCCCGAGCAGGTCGGGCAGATGCTGGCCGGGCGGGTCGTAGATCGATTGGAAGAGTCCGCGTCCCCAGGTCCCGTAGCGGACGATCCCGCGAGTGCGCGGGGGCGAGCTGGGCTGAGCCGCGTAGATGCGTCCCGACCAGCGCGAGCCGCCGGCACGGTTGTAGCGGTCGGGCCACTTGCGCTCGAGCAGGGCCTCCGCCTTGCCATAGCCGTACTGCTGCCTGAGGTATCCCCAGACCGAGTCGCGGCGGCGGTGCATGACCACCGCGCCGGCGCAGAACCCGAGCGTCCGGCCGGCGCGCTGCAGCCGCCAGCAGAGGTCGACGTCGTCGCCGGCCACCCGGAAGCGCTCATCGAAGCCCCCGATCTCCTCGAGGTCCGACTTGCGGAACGCCATGTTGCAGCCGGGCACGTGCTCCGCCTCGCGGTCGGAGACCAGCACGTGGATCGGGCCTCCGGGGGCGGCGGCGACGCATTCGGCGACCAGGCCGTCGTCGGGCGGCGGGACGTTGGGCCCGCCGACCCCGGCGTGGGTGCCGGCTCGCAGCGAGGAGGCGACGTAGTGCAGCCAGTCGGCATCCGGGTAGGCGTCGTCGTCGAGGAAGGCGACGATCTCGCCGCTTGCCCTGTCGATGCCGGCATTGCGCGCGTGGCTGAGCCCGCGGTGATCGGTCTCGATCAGGAGCGCGTCGTGCTCGCGCGCGATCGCGGCCGACCGGTCCCGCGACCCGTCGCAGACCACGATCAGCTCGAAGTCCGGGTAGGCGAGAGATCGGATCCGGGCCAGGCACTCCGGCAGGGTGCGCTCGCCGTTGTGCGTGCAGACGACGACCGAGATCTTCGGCCAGGGGCCGGGTGGAAAGGGGAGCTCGGCGAAGGCCTCCCGGACGGTCGAGAGCGAGGGCTTCGGGCGTCGCTCCCGGTCCACCAGGCCGAAGTCCCAGTCGGTGACCTCGTGGCCGCCGCGGTGCCACTCGTCGGTCCAGGAGAAGACGAAGACGCCGGCGGCCCCGGTGCCGAAGGCGTGGCGGACCTGCCAGCCGACGGCGCGGGCCTGGCCGAGGAGGCCGTTCCGGCGGCTGTCGAGGCCGACCTCGGTGACAAGCAGCGGCCGGTCGCCGGAGAGGTTCTGTAGCCGCGCCAGGTAATCCCCGTACGTCCGCTCGTCCTCGAGGAAGACGTTGAAGGCGACGAGGTCGAGGAACGGCAGCTCGAGGTACTCGGTCGAGGGATAGTTGACGTAGGTGAAGAGGCCCTCCGGGTCGACCGCCTTCGCGTCCCAGTGCAGGCGCTCCAGGAAGCGCTCTGTCATGCGCTTTCCGTGCCAGCGGGCCACGCTGCTCGGGATCTCGTTGCCGAGCGCGTAGCAGAGGATCGCCGGATGGGCTTCGCAGGCGCGGACCTGGTCAGCGACCCGGCCGGCGACGAGTCCGGCGCGATCGCCGTCGGCCAGGAACGCCACGTGCTGCTCCCAGGCGAGGCCGGCCATCACCCATAGGCCGAGCTCGTGAGCCGCATCGAGGAACCAGGGCGGGGGCGGAACGTAGGTGCGCAGGGCATTGACCCCGGAGTCGACCATCGCCTCGAGGTCGGCGCGAGCACGGGCCGGATCCGGG
>JBLNAC010000234.1:0-3180 GCA_050259155.1 Syntrophothermus sp. | reverse complement strand
ATCGGGTATCGGCCGCCCTCCTGCACGTTCGGCGCCCAAACCCATTCGACGTTGTAGGCACCGACCGAGCGAAACAGGTCGACGACGTGGCGCCAGGCGCTGACGAAGGTTTCCGGTGAGGTTCCCGGACTCCCCCATGAGAACCAGTCGCCGTTCATCTCGTGAGCGAAGCGGATCATCAGCGGCGCACCCCAACTCTTCGCCGCTTCCGCCTGTTCCCTCAGGTAGCCGTCGTAGCTGCCGGCGGCGATCGCGGCGAGCGGCTGCTCCTGCGGCTCCCAGGTCACCATCGGCTCCTGGCCCGTCGCCCGCAGGTTTGCCGCCTCGTTCGGGTACATCAGCGGTTCGCCGAATTCACGGAACCACATGACGATGTCCGGCGGGCGGCCGACGAGGCGCTGGTATTCGCTCAGCGCCGAGGCACTCGCGGGCGCCCCCGGCGTGTAGGCCCCGAGTTGGATCGAGGCGCTCGCCATGGCCGGCAGCGCCACGGCGCCGAGGCACACCGCGAAGCCGGCGAGGAGCGCTCGGATGCCCGTTGCACCGGGGTTTCTCACTCATTCTGGGTCGGCTCACGGGGGATCGGGATGGAGCCGCGCAAGGCCACCTGGACGGATGTCCACCCGGCGCCGAGGAGCCCTCTCCCGGAGCTGGAGGGGGCCGCTAGCGCGCGGCGCGCCCAGCCGCCCGACGATACGAGGCCATGGCTCGCAGGCGGCCCAGCAGAGGCGAACACAGGAGGGCAAACTGCAGGCTGCCGGTCGTCCGGTAGATGCCGTCCCGCGAGAGGCGCAGCGGGTCTTGGCGCAGGCGCGGCTCCAGCAGCCGCTCGCCGAGCGTGACCGCGGCGGCGTAGCCGGCGCGGGCGGCGGCCTCGCGCACGGTCGGGCTCGTGGCGCCGAACGGATAGGCCAGGGTGGCGCACGGGCGCTGCAGCGCCTGCTCGCAGGCACGCTTGGAGCGAACCAGCTCCTCGTCGACGGCGGCCGGCGTCAGCGAGGTGAGGTTCGGGTGCGAGCACGTGTGCGAGCCGATCTCCCAGCCGGCCGCGAACAGCCGGCGCACCCCGTCCCAGGTCAGGGGTCGGAGCTCGCCCTCATGCGGCGTCCCCACCCAGTCGCCGAGCGAGGCCCAGGCGAGCGGCGCCGCGGCCGTGACGTAATCGGTCGGCACGAAGAGCGTCGCCGGCACGCCGAGGCCGTCGAGGACCGGCAGGCCGCGCTCGAGGACGGAGGCGAAGGCGTCGTCGAACGTGACCGCCAGCGTGCGGCGGGGCGCATCCGCCCTCAGTGCCTCGCTCAAGGTGACCGGGACATAGCCGCGCCGCAGCGCATGTCGGACCTGCCGCTCGATCGTCGCGGGGCCGACCGCGGCGACCTCAGGCCACTCGTCGCTGACCGAGTGGTAACAGAGGATCAACAGCTGCGAGCGCACGCCGGTCATCGTGCCGCCTCCCCCCCGCGCCGCTGCAAGCGTCGCAGCATGGACCTCGTCGCGATCGCCAGGGCCGCGAGGAGGAGCGCCAGCACGATCAGCGCGGCGACGAGGTAGGGCCCGTGCAGCTTGGCGCGGATCCGTTCGAGCAGCGATGGGGCGCCGTAGCCGCCGCTCGGCGGCTCGGGGGCCGCGGCCGCGCCAGGCAGAGAGGCCGGGGTCGCCAGCAGCTGCGCCCGGCTCACGTCGTAGACCGGCGCCGCAAGTCCCTCCCGCATGGCCGCGAGCGCCGCGGTCGAGCTGTCGACACGGAAGTCGCCCCGCGGGGTTTCGCCGTCGAAGAAGACGATCGCGCGCAGGTGCGAGAAGCGCGGCGCCTCCCGGCCGAGGGCGCTGGTCACCCATGCCGCCTTGTCTCCGGTGTCTTCGGTGCTCCCGGTCTCGGCGATCATCAGGGGCCGCGAGGTCAGCCGGACGATCCGGTCGTAGGTGCTGGCGAAGATCGTCGTGAACGAGGGCCAGCCGTTGTCGCCACCGAAGTTGAAGCCGTCCATCGCCACCCAGTCGACCCATTCGTCACCGGGGTAGAGCGGCGCCAGCTGGAACTTGCCGCCGGAGTCCTCGTTCGGCGACCAGACCCAGATCACATTGGTGGCGCCGTGGAAGCGGAAGAGGTCGACGACGTGCTTCCAGGCCTTGCGGAAGTCGCGGGCGGTGTTGCCTCCGACGCCCCGGCCCCAGGGGAACCAGTCGCCGTTCATCTCCTGGGCGAAGCGGACCATGAGCGGGCGGCCCCAGCTTGCCGCCGAGCCAGCCGCACGGCGCAGATAGCGGTCGTAGCGGCCGGCTGCGATCTCCCTCAGCGGGAACGGCTTGCCGCTTGTGGTCCACGGCTCCCAGGTGATCATCGGCACCGCCCCGCGCCGCCAGATCCAGTCCAGTTCCTCGCGGCTGAAGGGCAGGCTGCTCCAGTCCTTGTACGACATCACGATCCGCGGCTCGCGGCCGACCTGGCGCGCGTAGCGGTCGATCAGCAGCGGTTCCTTCCACGAGCTCGGGACATAGGCCCCGGTCGCGATCCCCCTTGCGTACGCCGGCGCCGCGACCAGCGCGGTGGCGACCAGCGCCAGGACCGCCGCCTGGAGGCGACGGCGGCGGCCGCAGTGCCTCATCCGGCCCGCGCCCGCGCCCGCGACCTAGGGCCGTCGCCCGCTGTCGAAGCGGGGGCGTGGATCAGCGCGGCGCGAGAGGCCGTGTAAAGCGGCTGCCGCAGGGCCCGCCTCACGGTCCGCACCGCCGCTGCCGAGCTGTCGAGCCGGAGATCGCCGCGCCGGTCATCGACGCTCCAGAAGGAGACAGCCCGGATGTGGCGCATGCGAGGTACGTAGCGCCGCAGCATCGCCGCCAGCCAACGCGCCTTGCTGCCGCCCCGCTCGCCCGAGCCGGTCTCCGCGATGATCACCGGCTTGTGCGGCGCCAGCCGCACAAGCTGCCGGTAGGAGGAGTGGAAAAGCCGGCCGAACGTCCGCCAGGGCCGCCGTCCCCCCCAGTTGATGCCGTCGAGTCCGACCCAGTCGGTCCAACGACGGCCCGGGAAGTAGGAGGCGAAGGGGAGCCTCCCGTGGGCGTCCACGTAGGGGGTCCAGACCCACTGCACGTTGTCCGCGCCGGCGGCGCGGAAGACGAGGACCAGGTGGCGCCAGGCCTGCCGGTAGGCCCAGGGGCGCCCCGTCCAGGGGACCCAGC
>JBLNAC010000233.1:0-7642 GCA_050259155.1 Syntrophothermus sp. | reverse complement strand
GAGCGCGTGGCGGTAGGTGCGTCCTCGCTCGATGCGGGAGTCGACCGAGACCCCCTGCGCCGTCGCGCGCTGTTCGATCGCCTCCAGCATCGACATCGCCTTCGCCGCCTCCTTGGGGATCGCGCAATCGAGGGGCAGGCTCATCGGCACCTGCGCCAGATAGGCCGGCATCAGCGTCGCCCGCTCCGCCTGCGCCAGCCGCATCGCCGCGTCGAGGGCGCGACGCGAGATCTCGGTTCCGGTGAAGGGCAGCAGGATCTGGTGGACGGAGTCGGGCCGGGCGCCGGACCGTGTCAGGCGGGAGCGGGCGAAGAAGAAGCCGCTGGCGAGGCCGAGACCCAAGGCGCCGATGATCAGGGCGTGCTCGATGTGGATCACGGCTCCTCATCCTTCAGGCTGCGGTGGGCGACGATGCGGACGTCCACACCGGGCGGCGTCTCCCTCATCAGCCGCTGCGGCAGCGGCTCGCGCAGGCGCGCCAGCCCGCGCGGCGGCTTCGACTCGCCGACCATGATGTAGGTGATGCCGCGCTCGCGGACGACCTTCGCGACGGCGGCGACAAGATCGTCGTGTTCCTCGAACAGGAGGTGGGCGCCCAGCACGGAAGCGAGCTGCCGCAGGGCGGTGACCTGGCGCTCGACCTCGCCATCGATCGCGAGGCCCGGCGGCTTGACCCACAGCAGGTCGAGCTCGGTCCCGAGCCGCTGCGCCGACCGCCACGCGCGCCGCACCAGGCGCTGCGAGCTCGGTTGCGGCCGGACCAGCGCCAGCAGGCGCTCGCCGACCGCCTTCGCGGTGTCGTCGGACACCCTTTCCTCGCTGCGCGTGCCGACCGGCTCGGCCTCGGTGTAGACGAGGCGCTTGGACTCGACGTCTTCGGCGACCTGCCTCAGGCTGACCTCGCGCAGCGCCGCCAGGTTCTCGATCTTGAAGAAGTTATTGAGGGCGGCGTCGATGGTCGGAGTCGGGTAGATCTTCCCCGCCCGCAGGCGCGCGATCAGGGTCTCCGGGGTCAGGTCGATCAGCACCACCTCGTCGGCCTCGGCGAGCACCGAGTCGGGCACCGTCTCCCTCACCCGGACCCCGGTCAGCTCGGCGACCTGGTCGTTCAGCGACTCGAGGTGCTGGACGTTGACCGTCGAGAAGACGTCGATCCCGGCGGCGAGCACGTCGGCGATGTCCTCGTAGCGCTTGCCGTGCTCGAGCCCGGCCGGGTTGGTGTGGGCCAGCTCGTCGATCAGCGCCAGCTCCGGCATCCGACGCAGCAGCGCCGGGAGGTCCAGCTCCTCCACGCTCACGTCGCGGATAGCGACCCGCCGCCGCGGGACGACCTCGAGCCCGCGCGCCTGGGCGCTCGTCTCTTCCCGTTCGTGCGGCTCGAGATAGCCGATGACGACGTCGCGGCCGGCTGCCGCCTCGGCCTGACCCTCCTGCAGCATGCGGTAGGTCTTGCCGACCCCGGCGGCCATGCCGAGGAAGATCTTGTAACGGCCCGCGGCGCGCGCCTCGCTCATGGCTCTCGCACCCCCCTCAACGCGGCGCCGATCGTCTCCGGGCGCTGGCAGAGGACACCTGCGCGCCGGGGTGCGTAGAGCGTCCCCCTGCCGTCGGAGACCAGCTCCCAGTCGAGTGCCATCCCGACGCAGTAGACGGGCGCGGGCGAGCGCAGCAAGTCTTCGATCTCGACGAGCAGGCCGAGCGCCCGCACCCGCAGCGGAGTCGTCGCCGGCCGGCGCTCCGCCACCCGCCTCGCTGCCCCGAGCTGCGGGAGATACGAGCGCGGGATCGAGTGCCGCGCCCACATCTCAGGCTCCCAGCAGGTTGTGGACGACCAGATCGATCAGCTTGATCCCGACGAAGGGCGCGACCAGGCCCCCGAGGCCGTAGATGAGCATGTTGCGGCGCAGAAGCGCGGTGGCTCCGATCGCCCGGTAGCGGACGCCGCGCAGCGCGAGCGGGATCAGCAGCGGGATGACCAGCGCGTTGAAGATGACCGCCGAGAGGATCGCCGATTCGGGCGATCCCAGCGACATGACGTTGAGCGAGTCCAGCGGGCCCTTTTCGCCGCCGGCCGCCCAGGTTGTGACGAACATCGCCGGCAGGATCGCGAAGTACTTGGCGACGTCGTTGGCGATCGAGAACGTGGTCAGCGCGCCGCGGGTGATCAGCAGCTGCTTGCCGACCTCGACTATCTCGATCAGCTTCGTCGGGTTGGAGTCGAGGTCGACCATGTTGCCGGCCTCGCGCGCCGCCTGGGTCCCCGTGTTCATCGCCACCCCGACGTCGGCCTGGGCGAGCGCCGGCGCGTCGTTGGTGCCGTCGCCGGTCATCGCGATCAGCCGTCCGTCGGCCTGCTGCTCCTTGATCAGCTCGAGCTTGCGCTCGGGGGTCGCTTCCGCGAGGAAGTCGTCGACGCCGGCCTCCTCCGCGATCTTGGCCGCCGTCAGCCTGTTGTCGCCAGTGACCATGATCGTGCGGATCCCCATCGCCCGCAGCTGGTCGAAGCGTGCCTTCATCCCTTCCTTGACGATGTCCTTGAGGTAGACGACGCCCAGCACGCGCTCGTCGCGGGCGACCGCCAGCGGCGTCCCGCCCTCGCGGCCGATCCGGTCGAGCTCGGCCCGCAGCTCGCCCGGCGGGCGGCCGCCCTCCGCCCGGACCCAGCTCTCGATCGCGTCCCCGGCACCCTTGCGCAGCCGCGTCCCGTTGAAGTCGACGCCGCTCATTCGGGTTTCGGCGCTGAAGGGGACGAAGGTGGGCTCGTGGCCCGCGAAGTCGTGCTCGCGGATCCCGAACTCCTTGGCGAGGACGACGATCGAGCGCCCCTCGGGGGTCTCGTCGGCGAGTGAGGACATCTGCGCCGCCTCGGCCAGCTCCCCGGGAGCGACGCCGGGCATCGGCACGAACTCGGTCGCCTCGCGGTTGCCGAGGGTGATCGTGCCGGTCTTGTCGAGCAGGAGCACGTCGCAGTCGCCGGAGGCCTCGACGGCGCGGCCGGAGAGGGCGAGGACGTTGCGGCGCACGAGCCGGTCCATGCCGGCGATCCCGATCGCCGAGAGCAGCGCCCCGATCGTGGTCGGGATCAGCGCCACCAGCAGCGCGATCAGGGTGGTCTCGGAGAGTTCGGTCCCGGCGAAGAGCGCGAACGGTCGCAGGCTGACGACGACGATGATGAAGACCAGGGTCAGCGCCGCCAGCAGGATCCCGAGCGCGACCTCGTTCGGCGTCTTGCGCCTCGCGGCCCCCTCGACCGCGATCCGGTCGGACAGCACCTTGGTGCCGCCGGTGACCGCCGAGCGGTCGCCGCCCGCCTCGCGGATGACCGGGGCGGACTCGCCGGTGATCGCCGACTCGTCGACCGAGGCGATGCCCTCGATCACGGTGCCGTCGCCGGGGATCGTCTCCCCCGCCTCGACGACGACGACGTCGCCCCGCACCAGATCGGCCGCCGATTTCTCGCCGCCGTCGCGCAGCCTCGCCGTCGTCTCGGTCCGCATCGCCCGGAGGCTGGCCGCCTGGGCGCGGCCTCGGCCCTCGGCCATCGCCTCGGCGAGGTTGGCGAAGACGACCGTCAACCACAGCCAGAAGGTGATCGAGAAGGTGAACCAGGCCGGCTCGTGGCCGCCTCCGAGCGGCCCGCCGCCGAAGACCTGGATCAGCCAGGCGACGGTCGTCATCGCAGCGCCGATCTCGACCACGAACATCACCGGGTTGCGCACCTGGACCCGGGGGTCGAGCTTCCGCACGGACTCGACCAACGCCGGCAGCAGGATGCCGGCGTCGAACAGCGACTTCGGCTGGCGGTCGGACGAGCTGCGGGAGCTGTGGGCGGTCTGGTCGGTCATTTCAGCGGTGCTTCTTCTTCGAGGGCGATGTTGAGCCGCAGGACGTTGACGCCCGGCTCCCCGAGGACGCCGAGGAAGCGTCCTTCGGTGTGTTCGGAGATCAGCTCTTCGACCCGCCTCAGCGGCAGCCCGCGGACGGCGGCGATCCGGTGCGCCTGGATCAGCGCGTTGGCTTCGGAGATCTGGGGGTCGACGCCTGAGGCCGATTCGGTGACCGCGTCGACCGGGACCTGTTCGCGGGTGAGCGAGCGGTCGTATGGCTTCTCCACCTTCAGGTAGGCCGCCAGCGCTTCGCGGATGACTTCCCGCGTTTCGACGCTGTTGGGGCCGTTGTTGCCGAAGAAGGTGACGTTGCCCGAGTCGCCGGTCGCCGAGGGACGCGAGTGGAAGTAGGCCTTGCCCTTGAATTCCTGGCCGATCAGCTTCGAGCCGACGACCCGGCCGTCGAAGGAGACCTTGGAGCCGTTCGCAGACCCCGGGAAGAGCACCTGCGCGACTCCGGTGACGAAGAGGGGGTAGGCGAGGCCCAGCGCCAGCGTCATCGCGACGATCGCGATCGCCGAGGTGGTGAGGTCCTTGCGCAGCCCGGCCATCAGAACAGCCTCGAGGTGAGCCCGTTGGTGACGGGCCCGAGCAGGATCGCCGGGAAGAAGGTGAGGGCGCCGACGATGATCACGACGCCGATCAGGAGGACGACGAACGTCGGGTTGTCGGTCCGCATCGTCCCCAGTCCCGGCGGCGAGACCTTCTTGCCCGCCAGCGCCCCGGCGACGGCGAGGACGAAGAGGATCGGGGCGAAGCGGGCGGCGATCAGGACGAAGCCGCCGAGCAGGTCTGCGAAGGTGATTCCGAAGGCGCCGACGTTGCCGGGTGGGTTCGGCTGGACGAAGCCCGTGTACCCGGCCCAGGCGGAGCCGTTGTTGTTCGCCTGCGAGAGGTAGGCGTAGAGGTTCTCGGAGAAGCCGGTCGGGTTGAAGCCGGCGTACAGCGAGCGCTGGCCGAGGCTCGTAGCCGAGGCCAGCCCGGCGGACAGCAGGGTGGCCAGCGGCGTGAAGAGGACGCCGAGCGAGACCAGCTTGATCTCGCGCGCCTGGATCTTCTTCCCCAGGTACTCGGGGGTGCGGCCGACCATCAGGCCGCCGATGAAGACCGCGAGCAGGACGTAGAGCAGCATCGAGTACAGACCGGCGCCGACGCCGCCGAAGACGACCTCGCTGAAGCCGAGGTTGGCAAAGGGGACCGTGCCGCCGATCCCGGTGAGCGACTCGAAGGCGGCGTTGACGGCCCCGCACGAGGTGACGGTCGTGATCGCGGTCCACAGCGACGAGTTGGCGATCCCGAACCGCTGCTCCTTGCCGACCATGTTGCCGCCCGTCGAGCCGTGGAAGGCGGCGGTGTTCAGGCCGGCTGCGTGCTGCGCGGGGGAGCCGTGCTGCTCGGCCACGTAGACGACGATGACACCGACGATGAAGAGGGCGAACATCGCCGCGAAGATCGCCCAGCCCTGCCGCTGGCTGCCGACCATCCGGCCGTAGGTGTAGGTGAGCGCCGCCGGGATGACGAGGATCAGCAGCATCTCGACGAAGTTCGTGAGACCGCTGGGGTTCTCGAACGGGTAGGTCGAGTTGACGTTGAAGAAGCCGCCGCCATTGGTGCCGAGCTCCTTGATCGCCTCCTGCGAGGCGACCGGGCCCTGGGCGAGGATCTGCTGGCCGCCGGCCAGGGTGTGGATCACGCTCGAGCCGCTGAGGTTCTGGATCACGCCCTGGGAGACGAGGAAGAGCGCGCCGACGATCGAGACCGGCACCAGCACATAGAGCAGGGTGCGGACGACGTCCTCCCAGAAGTTCCCGATCGAGCGGCCCGAGCGGGCGGCGATGCCGCGGATCAGGGCGACGACCACGGCGATCCCGACCGCGGCCGAGACGAAGTTCTGGACGGCGAGGCCCGCCATCTGGGCGAAGTAGGTGAGCGTCGTTTCGCCGCCGTAGTACTGCCAGTTGGTGTTGGTGACGAACGACGAGGCGGTGTTGAAGCTGAGGTCCCAGGGGCCCGAGTGGAAGCCCTCGGGGTTGAACGGCTGGATCCCCTGGGTGCGAAGGATCAGATACAGCACGATCCAGAACAGGAGCGAGAAGACGAGCAGGCTGCGCGCATAGGCCTTCCAGTCCTGCCCTTCGGCGTCGGGCCGCACCCGCAGCGCCCGGTAGGTGAGGCGCTCGACCGGGCCGACGACGGGGGTGAGGAGGACACGCTGGCCGGTGAAGACCCGGGCCATGTAGATCCCGACCGGCTTGACCAGCGCGACGAGGACGGCGACGAAGATCGCGATCTGAAGGTAGCCCTGCGCCATCAGAGGTTCTCCCCGCGCAGCAGCGCGTAGAGGAGGTAGACGCAGACCAGGGTCGCGACGACGAGGCCGAGGACGTCGGCGCCCGAGAGGGAGGCGGTGGGAATCAGTGCCCTCATATCCGGTCGAGCAGGTCGACGAGCCAGTAGAGGAGGGCGAACAGGGCCACCGCCAGCGCGATCGCGAAGACGTCCGCGATCGGGCTGCCGCCGCCGGGGAAGATGTTTGCGGGCGAGACCACGGATCGATCATGCGCCCGCCCCCGTGAAGGCCGCATGAACTCCGGCGCCCCCGCGTACAGATTTCGTGAAGGTGCCTAGGCGCCGAAGCGATAGCCGACGCCGGGGTCGGTGAGCACGTACCTGGGGCCGTCGGCGGGCTCGATCTTGCGCCGCAGGTTGGCGACGTGCGCGCGAAGGACCTGGAGGTCGTCTTCATACTCGACCCCCCATACCTCGACGAGGAGGGCGCGGTGGGTCATCAGCCGTCCCCGATTGCGGGCGAGGGTGGCGAGCAGCTCGAACTCGGTGGGCGTCAGGTGAATCGGCTCGCCGTCGCGCCGAACCGTGTGGCCGGCCAGGTCGATCTCGAGGCCCTCGGCGGCGATCACCGGCTCGGCCTCCTCGGGCCGCGCCCGGCGCATCAGCGCCTGCAGCCGGGCGACCAGCTCGCGCGGCCCGAACGGCTTCGTCACATAGTCGTCGGCGCCAGCGGCGAGCGCGTCGACCTTGCGGTCCTCCTCGCCGACGGCGGAGAGGACGAGGATCGGCATCTCGCTCCACTCGCGCAGCCGCCGCGTCAGCTCGACGCCGTCGACGTCGGGCAGCATCAGGTCGAGGATCGCCGCCGCCGGCGGCCTGACCGCGGCCAGGTCGAGGGCCTCCTCCCCGGTCTCCGCCGTCACCGCCTCGAAGCCGGCGTCACGCAGGATCACCCGCAGCGCCCGCAGGATCTGCGGCTCGTCGTCGCAGACGAGGATGCGCGGCGCGTCGGTCATCCCTCGCCGCCGTCCTGCGGGGCGGCGAAGCTGACCACGAAGCTCGAGCCCTGGCCCGGCAGCGACTCGACCTCCACCTCGCCGCCGTTGGCCTCGATGAAGCCGCGGGCGATCGCCAGCCCGAGCCCGGAGCCGGTGGTCCCGCCGTTGCCCGTCCGATAGAAGGGCTCGAAGATGCGGCGGCGCTCAGGCTCGGGGATCCCCGGGCCGCGGTCGACGATGCGGACAACCAGCCGCGGCCCGACCAGCCGGGCGCGGACCAGCACCTGCTGGCGCCCGCCGTGGACGACGGCGTTGTCCAGCAGGTTGGCGAAGGCCCGCTCGTGCTGGGCGGGGTCGGCCTCGACTGGGGGGTGGCCCTCGGCGCGCGTGCGCCGCACCCCCGCGCCCTGGGCGCCGCGCGCGCCCCGCGCCGCCTCCAGCAGTCCCTCGACGTCGACCGTCTCGCGG
>JBLNAC010000232.1:0-4847 GCA_050259155.1 Syntrophothermus sp. | reverse complement strand
CGAGCGCGGCCGGGTCGCCGGGGCCGTTGGCGAGGAAGACGACGTCGGGCTCCTCGGCGAGGACGTCGGCGGCGCCCGCGGTGCAAGGCATCAGGGTCAGCCTGCAGCCCCGCTGGCGCAGCTGGCGGACGATGCTGAGCTTGACGCCGGTGTCGATCCCGACCACGTGCGGCCCGTCGCCCTCGAAGCGGACCGGCTCCGGCGGCGTCACCGTGCGCGCGAGGTCGGCGCCCGCCATCGGCGGCTCCGCCGCGATCGCGTCGCGAGCCTCCGGCTCGGGCACAGAGGTCGGGAAGATGCCGCCGCGCATCGCGCCCCGGTCGCGGATGTGGCGGACCAGGGCGCGGGTGTCCACGCCGCTGATGCCCGGCACGCCGCAGTCGCCGAGCCAGTCCAGCCAGCCGCCCTCCGCGCTGGCCGCGTCCTCGCCGTTCTTGGCATCGCGCATGACGACGGCGCGGGCGTGGACCCGGTCGGACTCCATCGCCTCCGCCGAGACGCCGTAGTTGCCGATCAACGGATAGGTGAAGACGATGATCTGCCCCGCGTAGGAGGGGTCGGTGACCGCCTCCTGGTATCCGGTCATCGAGGTGTTGAAGACGACCTCGCCCGTCGCGGCAACCTCGTGGCCGCAGGCGATCCCGTCGAGCCTGGTGCCGTCCTCGAGCAGCAGGTAGGCGCCGCTCATGCCGCCACCCCCAGCGAGAAGCTGCGCAGGCGGAAGGCGACCTGGCCCGCGGCCACGGTCATCAGCACCCGGCCGGTGAGCCTGCGCCCGGCGCACCAGGAGTTGTGGGAGCGGCTCTCGTAGCCGTCCTCGCCGACCGTCCATTGCGCCTCCAGGTCGCAGAGGGCGATGTTCGCCTCCGCCCCCGGCGCCAGGGTCGGGCGCGCGAGGTCGAACGGGGCCGCGCCGCCGCCGAGTCGCTCGACCAGGAGCCCGAGCTCGATCACCCCGGGCAGGACGAGCTCGGTGTGGAGGGCGGCGAAGGCGGTCTCCAGCCCGGTCACGCCCATCGCCGCCTGCTCGAACGGAACCTCCTTTTCCTCGGCCTGATGGGGGGCGTGGTCCGTCGCGATGCACTCGATGGTGCCGTCGCGAAGCCCCTCGATCAGCGCCTGCCGATCGGGCTCGGCGCGCAGCGGTGGGTTCATCTTGAAGCGAAGCGGGTCGAGGCTGCGTACCTCCTCGTCGGTGAGGCAGAGGTGGTGCGGGCTCGCCTCGGCGCTGATCCGCACGCCGGCGGCCTTGGCGGCGCGGACGATCTGGACCGTCTCGGCGGCGGAGAGGTGCTGGACGTGGATCCTCGCCCCCTCGTAGGCGGCGAGGGCGGCGTCGCGGGCGACCATCGTCGACTCGGACACCGACGGTATGCCCGTCAGGCCCAGCGCGGCGGAGACAGGCCCCTCGTGCATGACCCCCTTGCCGGAGAGGTCGGGATCCTCCTCGTGCAGGGCGACGTTGCCGCCGCAGAGCCGCTGGTACTGGAGCGCGCGGCGCATGACGCGGGCGCTGCGGATCGGCAGCCCGTCGTCGGAGAAGCCGATCGCGCCCGCCTCCCGCAGCTCGACCATCTCGGTCAGCTCCTCCCCCTGCATGTCTTTGGTCACGGTGGCGAGGAAGCCGACGGGCACCGAGGCGCCCTCGCGCGCCTGCTCGCGCAGGGCGCTGACGTCGGCGGCGGTCGAGACGGGCGGCGAGGTGTTCGCCATCGCCAGCACCCCGCAGTAGCCACCGGCGGCGGCGGCGCGGGTGCCGGTCTCGACGTCCTCCTTGTGCTCGTGCCCGGGCGTGCGCAGGTGGACATGGGGGTCGAAGAAGGCCGGAAACGCGTGCAGGCCCTCGGCCTCGACCACCTCGGCCCCGTCCGTCTCGGCCTCGCCGGGCGCCGCCAGCTCGACGATGCGACCGCCGCGCACGACGACGTCGTGGACGCCTTCGATCGCGGCGACGGGGTCGAGCACGCTGGCGCGACGCAGGACCAGATCGGCCTCCTCCCCCAGGCGGACGTCGAGCGCCTCGCGGAGGACCGCGGGGCCGCTCACGCGGGCTGTCCGATCGGGGTCGGGGCGCCGCCGGGGCTCGAATCGCCGGCCGGCGCGGGTCGCTCGGATCCCGCCAGCAGCTCGTAGAGGATCGCCATCCGCACGACGAGCCCGGCCGCGACCTGCTCGGAGATCAGCGACTGCGGCGAGTCGATCGCCTCGCCGGAGAGCTCGACGCCGCGATTGACGGGGCCGGGGTGCATCAGCAGCTGGCGCGGGCCGAGGCGGCGGCCTTCGATCTGGTAGGTCGCGGCGTACTCGCGGAGCGAGGGGACGAAGCTCTCGCTCATCCGCTCCCGCTGCATCCGCAGCGCGTACACCACGTCGGCCTCCCCGAGCCGCTCCAGCGAGTGCGCCACCTCGCAGCCGAGCTCCTCGATCCCGCGCGGGATCAGCGTCGGCGGGCCGCACACCGTGACCTCGGCCCCCATCCGCTGGAAGGCGATCAGGTTCGAGCGGGCGACCCGGCTGTGGAGGACGTCGCCGACGATCCAGATCCGGGTCCCCTCCAGCGAGCCGAGACGCCGGCGCAGCGTGTAGACGTCCAGCAGCGCCTGGCTCGGGTGCTCGTGCTTGCCATCGCCCGCGTTGACGACCGCCGCCGAGGTCCAGCGCGAGACAAGCTGCGCGGCGCCGGCGTAGGGGTGGCGGATCACGATCGCGGCCGGGTCGTAGGCGGAGAGGGTGGCGACGGTGTCCTTCAGGGACTCGCCCTTGTCGACCGAGGAACCGGCCGCCTTGACCGAGATCAGGTCGGCGGAGAGCCGCTTGGCGGCGAGCTCGAAGGAGCTCGAGGTGCGGGTGCTCGACTCGTAGAAGAGGGTCACCACCGTGCGCCCGCGCAGGGTCGGCACCTTCTTGATGTCGCGGCGCCCCACCTCGGCGAAGCTCTCGGCGCGGTCGAGCACGGCCTCGATCTGCTCGCGGCCGAGGTCCTCGATCGAGAGCAGGTGGTTCATGTGACCGCCTCCACGGCCAGGGGCTGGGAGATCGTCACGCGGTCGACGCCGTCGGTCTCCTCGAGGCTGACGTTGACCCGCTCGCCCCGCGCCGTGGGCAGGTTCTTGCCGACGTAGTCGGGGCGGATCGGCAGCTCGCGGTGGCCGCGATCGCAGAGGACCGCGAGCTGGACCCGGCGGGGGCGGCCGTAGTCGAAGAGCGCGTCGATCGCGGCCCGCACGGTGCGGCCGGTGAAGAGGACGTCGTCGACCAGGACCACCGTGCGCTCGGCGACGTCGAAGTCGATGTGGGAGGCGTGGACCACCGGCTGCCGCGCCGGGTCCTTGGCGCCGACGTCGTCGCGGTAGAAGGAGATGTCGAGGTCGCCCCGCGGCACCTCGGCCCCGGTCAGCTCGGCGAGGATGGCGTGCAGACGGCGGGCGAGCACGGCCCCGCGGGTGTGGATGCCGACGATCGCGAGGCCCTCGGGCTCGGGGTTCTTCTCGGCGATCTCGTGGGCGATCCGCCGCAGCGTCCGCCGCAGGTCATCGTGCTCCAGCACGACGTTCTCACTCATCTCCAGCTACCTTCCTGGCCTCGCGGGACCGGGTTAAAGGACGCCCGCAGCGTAGCAGCGGGGACGGCGGCTCGGGGAAGGCCCCCGCCTCCGCGTCGGCAGGGGGAGGCTCCGTCGAGGGCCTACGCCGCCCCCCCGCGCTCAACGGCTCCGCCCGGCACGAGCTCGGGCTCGCCGCGCTCGGGGAAGGGGATCTCGACGACGTCGAAGTCGCGCGGCGCGATTGTGGCCTCGAACACCTCGGTCGCCTCCTCGAGCACCCTGCCGACGTGGTACCGGGAGGAGATGTGGACCAGCGCCAGCAGCTTCACGTGGGCCTCGGCGGCGACCGCGGCGGCCTGGCCGACCGTCGAGTGGCCGGTCTCGGCGGCGCGCGGGGCGTGCTCCTCGGCGAAGCTGGCGTCATGGACGAGCAGCTCGGCGTCGGCGGCGGCGGCGACCGTCTGCGGCGAGGGCGCGGTGTCGCCGGTGATCACGACGGTCCGGCCGGCCCGACTCGGGCCCATCACCTGATCCGGGCGCACCGTCCCCGCCGAGCCCTCGACCTCCTCCCCGCGCTGCAGCGCCGCGAAGGCAGGGCCTTCGGCGACGCCGGCGGCCTGCGCCGCGGCGGGGTCGAAGCGCCCGGGACGCTGGTCCTCGACCAGCGCGTAGCCGTTGGCGCGCACGCCATGGCGGGCTTCGAAGGCTCGCACCTCGTAGCCGTCGTGGGGGATCGAGTCCCCTGGCGCCAACTCGACCAGCTCGAGGCCGAACCCGAGCCGGCCGACCAGGGTCCCGAGGGCGCCGAAGAGCCTGCGCAGCCCGTGAGGGCCGAAGACGGTCAGCGGCCGCTCGCGATCGGTCAGGTCGTAGGACTTGAGCAGCCCGGGGAGGCCGAGGATGTGATCGGCGTGGAAGTGGGTGAGGTAGATCTCGTCCACCTGGACGAGGCCCAGCGAGCGCTGCATCTGCCGCTGCGTTCCTTCGCCGCAGTCGAACAGCAGGCGCTCCCCCCCGCGCGCGACCAGCACGCTCGCGGTCGAGCGCCGCGCCGAGGGCACCGACCCACCGGTGCCGAGGAATGTCACCGCCAGATCCACGGCGGCGAGCCTACGGGGTGGAGGTTCCCCGCGCCATGCGGGGGAAAGCTCTACGGCCCCGAGTCAGGCGCCCACGGACTAAGCTGTCCTTCCTGCGCCCGTAGCTCAGCTGGATAGAGCGCTAGCCTCCGGAGCTAGAGGCCACAGGTTCGAATCCTGTCGGGCGCGTGTCAGCGCAGCGATTCGAGCGGCAGGCCCAGGCC
>JBLNAC010000231.1:0-12873 GCA_050259155.1 Syntrophothermus sp. | reverse complement strand
CGGCATCGTCAGAATCAGCCCCGATGCCCGGAGTGGTCATAGTCGGAGCCCAGTGGGGCGATGAGGGCAAGGGGAAGATCACCGACCTGCTCGCGGAGGACGCGGCGGCGATCGTCCGCTTCCAGGGCGGCAACAACGCCGGCCACACGATCGTCCGCGACGGCGAGGAGTTCAAGTTCCACCTGATCCCGTCCGGGATCCTGCACGCGGAGAAGACGTGCGTGATCGGCAACGGGGTCGTCGTCGACCCCCGGGTGCTGCTGGGGGAGATCGACGGGCTGAAACGGGCCGGGATCGCGGTCGGCAACCTGCGCATCTCGGCCAATGCGCACCTGATCATGCCCTACCACGTGCTGCTCGACACCGCCGGCGAGACCAAGCTGGGGAAGAACTCGATCGGCACCACCCGGCGCGGGATCGGCCCCGCCTACGCGGACAAGGCCCTGCGGCTGGGGATCCGTGTCCAGGACCTGCTCGACGAGAAGATCCTGCGGACGAAGATCCGCGCCGCGCTGGAGCCCAAGCAGCAGGCACTGCGGGAGCTCTCGGTGCAGCGGCGCAAGCTCCGCAAGGAAGCGGAGGCGGGGAGCCTCCCCGACCCTCGGCTCGACGTCCACACGATGGTCGAGGAGCACGTCAACTACGGCCACCGCCTCGAGCCCCACATCGCCGACACCGCACGCCTCTGCTGGGATGCGCTCGACGCGGGCAAGACGGTGCTCTTCGAGGGGGCCCAGGCGGCGCTGCTCGACCTCGACCACGGGACCTATCCGTTCGTCACCTCCTCCAACCCGATCGCCGGCGCGGCTACCGTCGGCGCGGGAGTCGGGCCCGCCGACATCGACGAGGTGTGGGGGGTCGCGAAGGCCTACGCGACCCGGGTCGGCGCCGGGCCCTTCCCGACCGAGCTGGAGGACGAGACGGGCGAGCGGATCGTCGAGCGAGGACACGAGTTCGGCACGACGACCGGCCGCCGGCGCCGGGCCGGCTGGATGGACCTGGTGGCGCTGCGCTACGCGGTCCGCCTCAACCGGATGGACGCGCTGGCGGTGACCAAGCTCGACGTCCTCAGCGGGATCGGGCCGCTGCGGGTCGCGGTCCGCTACCGCTCCAAGGAGGGCGCCGTGCTCGACAGCTTCCCGTATCACCAGTCGATCCTGCACTCGGTGACCCCCGAGTACGAGGAGCTCCCCGGCTTCGACGAGGACATCGGCGGCTGCCGCACCGAGGCCGACCTGCCGGCGGCGGCGCGGGACTACCTGAGCTACATCGCCGAGTTCGCCGGCGTGCCGGTGCGGCTGGCCGGCGTCGGCCCGGCGCGCGACCAGGTCGTCTGGCTCGGCGACTAGGCGCGCGATCCGCTTCCTGGTCTAGAGTGCCGTCGTGGCTCCGAGGAGGCGCCCAGAGCAGGGGGGCGAAGCGCTGCCGCGAGGGCGGCATAGCCTGCCGCGCGAGGCGGTGGCGGCGATCCAGCGCGCCCGGATCCGGCGCGCGATGGTCGAGGTGATCGGCGAGCTCGGCTACCCGGAGACCAGGGTCCTCGACGTGACCGCGGTCGCCGGCGTCTCGCGGAAGACCTTCTACGAGCTCTTCGACAGCAAGGAGGACTGCTTCCTCGCGATCTACGACGATCTGCTCGGGGGGCTGCTGGCCGACACCAATGCGGCGATGGCCTCGGCGGCCGGCGCGAACTGGTCGGAGAGGGCCGCCTGGGGGATGCGGGCGGTGCTCGAGCACCTCGCCCGGCATCCGCTGGAGGCGCGCTTCGGGATCGTCGAGGTCCTTGCCGCGGGGCCCGAGGCTCTGGCTCGCCGCGACGCGGCCCTGCGCCGGTTCGCCGCGTTCCTCGACGCGGGCCACACCGGAAGCTCGTCGGCCGCTCCGACGATCGCCTCCCTGACCGTCGCCGGCGCCGTGCACGAGCTGCTGTACGGCGACATCGCCCACGGCGCGACGGCGGAGCTGCCGAGCCGGCTGCCCGAGCTGATGTCGTGGATCCTGCTGCCCTCCTCGGCTCCGCGCCGCGCCTGACGGCCGAGCCGGCCCGCGACTCAGCTCCCTTCCGCCGGCGGTGGTTTACGAACCGCGCGGCGGTGGTAGAAGGCCCGGGAGGAATGCTCCACCGATTTACGTAACGATTCGTTGGCGGGGCGGCCGGAGGCGGCCCCGCCCGGGCAAGGAGGGACATGGGAATGCGCAAGAAGGTGCTGGTCGCGACGGCGCTCGCCGCCCTGATCGCGGCCTCCGCCGCGGGGAGCGCGGTGGCAGGGAACAAGGAAAAGGTCCAGCTCGAAGACGTCGTCTTCGAAGCCGGCGGTGGATTCGCTCCCAGCAGGATGCCGAAGCGGAGGCTGGCGCCGATCGCACTCACCGCCGAAGGGAAGATCGGGACCACCGACGGCACCCACCCGCCGGCACTGACGAAACTCGTCCTCGAAACGGACCGGAACGGCGCGATCGACGTCAAGGGCTACCCCACCTGCAGGCCCGGCAAGCTGCAGGCACAGGACACCAGGCACGCGAAGGCAGCCTGCAAGTCGGCGCTGATCGGCACCGGGACCACGGACGTCTCGATCGCCTTTCCCGAATCGAAAGACGTGCCCGCCCACAGCGAACTGCTCGTCTTCAACGGCGGCGCCCACGGCGGCGTCACGACCCTGTACATCCACGCATACATCACGGTGCCGGTGCCGGCGGCGATCGTCACCACCGTGAAGATCAAGAAGGTCCACCACGGGCGCTACGGCCTGCAGGCGACGGCGACGATCCCGAAAATCGCCAGCGGCAACGGCTCGGTGACAGCGTTCCGGCTGAAGATCGACAAGAAGTTCACCTACCGGGGGCGCAAGCAGAGCGTGCTCTCCGCGAAGTGCCCCGACGGCAGGCTGCAGGCCCACGCGACGGCCTACTTCTCCAACGGCCTCAAGGCCGCGACCGAATTCGTCCGCCCCTGCACCGGCACGGGGTGACCAGGCCGGCTCTCCCACGACGGCAGGTGCGAGAAGGGCGGCCGCTGCCGCCCTTCTCGCTGCGGCTGGCGCGCTCCCTTGCGAGCGCCGACCGTCGTTCGTAGCCTCTACGGCAGTGCGCCGAACCATCGCCGTCACAGCTTGCGCCGCGCTCGCGCTGATCGGGGCGGCCGGCGGCCGGCCCACACCGGCCTCCGCCGAACAGCAGATACCGTGGGGCGCGGGATGCATGCCGGCCCCGCCCGGCCCGTTCCGCACCGCCGCCAACTGCGGCGCCGAACTCGTCGAAGGGCGGGCAATCGCACCGCCGGGCGCGCCGGCCGCGGTGCGGCAGGTAGTCGCCGCCGCCAACCGCATCCGCAACCGTCCCTACGAATGGGGAGGGGGGCACCTCGGCTTCCGCAGCCCGGGCTACGACTGCTCGGGGGCGGTCGGCTACGCGCTGCACGGTGCCGGCCTGCTTTCGACGACGATGGTCTCCGGCCAGCTTTCCGCCTGGGGCGAGCCGGGCCCCGGCCGCTGGATCAGCGTCTACGCCAACGCCGAGCACGTCTTCATGGTCGTCGCCGGCCTTCGCTTCGACACCCGCGACGACCCTCCCGGCGTCAGCGGCCCGCGCTGGAAGTGGGCGAGCCCCGATTCCCGCATGCTGCCGCGCTTCGCCGTCCGTCACCCGGCAGGCCTCTGAGCCGGCCGAGCCGCGGGCTACTTCCTCTGGGCGATCTCCTTGGCGTCGATCGCGCTCGCCTTGACCCGCTCGCTGCGGCGGTGGCGGAGGAGGACCGGTGCCGCGTAGCCGATCAGGGCGCCGATCAGCAGGAAGACGAGGAGGACGACGATCAGCGGCGCGTTGAAGCTGGCGAAGAGCACTTCGACGCTGACCTGCTGCGAGTTCTGCAGGCAGACGATCGCCGCCAGCGCGGCGACGCCGCCGATGATCCAGGCGCGCCAGTTGACGGGCTTCCTCTGCTGCGGCACCTGGGTCATCCTAAGGCCAGAGGTCGAGCGGCACGATGAGATCGCCGAGTTCGAAGACGAGCGGAGAGGCCGCTGCGGCGCGGCTCGAGAAGGCGCTCCGAGCCGCCGGCGATCCGGTGCGGGCGGAGGGCGAGCGCCGCTACCTGAAGAGCGAACTGACCCACTTCGGGGTGCGCGTCCCCGAGGTGCGAAGGCTCGCGGGGCGCTTCGCCGCCGAGGCCGGGGGCCGGGACGAGCTATGGGCGCTGACGTCGGGGCTCTGGAGGCGGCGCGTCCACGAGTGCCGGCTCGCGGCCGCGATGGCGCTTCAGGCCCGAGCCGAACTGGTCGCGGAGCCCGACCTCCCGCGGATCCGCGAGATGGTCCGCGAGGCCCGCACCTGGGCGATCGTCGACGTGCTCGCGGTCAGGGTCCTAGGCGCCCTGCTCGTCGCCCACCCCGGCGCCTCCGCCGAGCTCGACGTCTGGGCCGAGGACCCTGACCTCTGGGTCCGGCGGGCGGCGCTTCTCGCCCAGATCGAGCCGCTTCAGGCGGGCGCCCCGCTCGAGCGCTTCGGCGGCTACGCGGACGCGATGCTCGCGGAGCGGGAGCCGTTCATCGCCAAGGCGATCGGATGGGTGCTTCGAGAGACGGGCAAGGTGCGCCCAGACGAGGTCTACGAGTGGCTGCTGCCGCGCGCGGGGCGAGCGTCCGGCGTCACGATCCGAGAGGCGGTCAAGTATCTCTCTCCGTCGCAGCACGATTCGATCCTCCGCGCCCGCCCCCCCACCTCGCATCAGCGCAGAACCGACGCGCGGTCGGCGGTCGACTACTGAGGCCGCGACTCGATGTGAACGGGCGGCGGGTCGACTACTGCGCGCGCGGCTCGGTGTAGTGGGCGGCGACGCGGCGGACGAGTCCGTCGTCGTCGAGCTCCATCACCTCGACCGCCTCGCGGTCGCCGACCGAGCCGTACCTGACCGCGACCGAGCCGGCTCCGGCGAAGACCTCGTGAAGCTCGAACCTCAGGTCCGGGTAGGCGGCGAGGCCGCGGGCGAAGTACTCGCGCAGGCCGGCGCGCCCGCGCACCGTCGCGTCCTCGACGCCGAACAGGGTGACGACGAAGGGCGAGCGGAAGACGACGTCGTCGGCGTAGTGGGCGAGGATCGCGTCGAGGTCGTGCGCGTTCCAGGCATCCACCCATTCACGGGCGAAGGCGGCGGCGCGCTCGGCGCTGATCGGCTCCCCGGGCATCGCCCTCAGTATGCGGAATTCCGGCACCGGGGGCGGGGCCGGTCCTTGTAACGGCGGCCGCCGCCGCGCCGCCAGAGCTCGGCGTCGATCTGTGCCGGGGTGAGGTCGGGGCGCTCGCCGGCGAGGAGCTCGACGGCGTGGACGGCGACGGCGCGCAACTCGACCTCCTCCGGCGAGTCGTGGACGAGCAGCTCGCCCGCTTCGATCCGCGCGGCCAGCTCGGGCGCCAGAGCCAGGATCCCGTCGAGGCGGAGGACGTGAGGCACGAGGTTGTCGGCGAAGGCAGTGAGTCGGTCGAGCCCGCGAAGGGCGGCGACCCCGGAGCGATCGAGGTCGGCGGCGAGGAGCTGGGCACGCTTATAGAAGGGAACCCGCAGGCCGTCGTAGGTCGAGACGTCGGCGAAGGCGTCCCAGGAGGCGAACATCCCCGCCAGCGCCGGGGCGGAGCCGCCCCCCGAGTCGACGGCGGCGGCAAAGCTCGCCCCGTGCTCGGCGAGCACGTGGCAGCCGACGTCCCGAAGCGCGGCGGCGAAGTCCGCCATCAGCGGGTGGCCGGGGTCCTGGCCCAGGCTCGCGGCGATCTCCTCCCGGCGCATGTTCTTGAGCTCCGCGGCGGACCAGGGGCCCCGCACGCGGAAGCGGTCGGCGAGGCCGGCGGCGACGGTGAAGAAGCCGCTGTGACCGCGGCGCTTGCGGATCGTCGGCCACCAGCCGGAGCCGAAGTTGATCGCATCGAGGCAGGTCCAGAAGGCGGCGCGTGCCTCGCGACCGGCTCCCGGCAGCTCGAGGCGGGGGTCCGGCTGCGGCGGCCCGGGCACCGGCAGCCGGGCCGCGTAGGCCGGGACCGCCTCCTCCTCGATGCGGACCCTGCGGCCGCTTGCGGCGACCTCGGCGCAGGCGGCGCGGACTTCGTCGGGGAGCGTGCTCACGGCGCGGTCCGCTCTGGCGAGGGCCTCAAAGCTCGATCGTCGAGCCGAGGCTGACGGTCCGCTCGCGCGGCAGGTGGAAGTACTCGACCGGGCTGGCGGCGTTGCGCGACAGCGCGACGAAGAGGCGCTTGCGCCAGGCGCTCATCCCGGGCGCTGGCCCGCGCGTGACCGAGACCTGGGAGAGGAAGTAGATGGCGCCGTCGACGTCGACGCCGCGCTCGAGGCCCACCTCGGCGGCGAGCTCGATCATCCGCGGCACGTCGGCCGTGTCCTGGAACCCGACCCGCGCGGTGAGGTGGCTGATCCCGTCGTCCTCGTAGCCGAGCGCGTCGACGACGAGCCGTTCGGACTCGGGCACGTAGGGGGCTTTCGTCGTTTCGATCGAGAGGATGATCACGGTCTCGTGCACCGCGCGGTTTCGCTCCAGCGTCATCCGCAGCGCCAGCGGAGTCGTTTCGCGGCGCACGTTCAGGTACACGGCGGTGCCGGGAAGGCGGATCGGGGGAGGGTCCATCGAGCGCAGCTCCTCGACGAACGAGCGCAGCGAGCCCTCCTCCTTCACCCGCTCGGCGTGAACCTTCTCGGCGCCGAGGCGCCAGGTGCTGAGGATCGCGAAGGAGACGGCGCCGACGGTGAGGGGGAACCAGCCTCCGTGCGCGACCTTGGTCATGTTGGCGCCGAGGAAGGCGAAGTCCACGGTGAAGAAGACCAGGGCGCCGAGCACCGCGACCCAGGTGGGCTTGCGCCACAGCGAGCGGACGACGACGAGGAAGAGCAGCGTGTCGGCGGTGATCGTGCCGGTGACCGCGATCCCGTAGGCGGCGCCGAGCTTGGTCGAGGAGCCGAAGCCGATCACGAGCGCGACGACCGCCACGAGCAGGAACCAGTTCACCGCCGGGACGTAGATCTGCCCGATCTCCCGCGCCGAGGTGTGGCGGATGTGGACCCGCGGCAGGAAGCCCAGCTGGACCGCCTGGCGGGTGACCGAGAAGGCGCCCGAGATGACCGCCTGCGAGGCGATCACCGTCGCCGCCGTCGCCAGCACGACCATCGGCACGCGGCTCCAGTGCGGCAGCAGCAGGAAGAAGGGGTTTTCGATCGCGCCGGGGGATTCGAGGATCAGCGAGCCCTGGCCCATGTAGTTGAGGGTCAGGGCCGGAAAGACGACGAGAAACCAGGCGCGGCTGATCGGCGGGCGCCCGAAGTGGCCCATGTCGGCGTAGAGCGCCTCGGCGCCGGTGATCGTCAGCACGATCGAGCCGAGCGAGATGAAGGCGGTAGCGAAGTGGTTGCCGAAGAACTCGACGCCATAGGCGGGCGAGAGGGCTCTGACGATGTCGGGGTGATCGAGGACGCGGACCAGGCCGGCCGCCGCCAGGGTGGCGAACCAGACGACCATCACCGGGCCGAACACGTTTCCGATCCGGTGGGTTCCGAAGCGCTGGACCGCGAAGAGGACGACGAGGATGACGATCGTCGCCGGCACGACCACCGACTCCAGGCTCGGCACCGCGACCTTGACCCCTTCGACCGCCGATAGAACCGAGATGGCCGGGGTGATGATCCCGTCTCCGTAGAAGAGCGAGACGCCGAACAGGCCGATCGCGATCAGCGCGGCCTTCACCCGGGTGCTCCGCAGCCGCGCGCCGAGGACCAGCGCGATCAGCGCCAGGATCCCGCCCTCGCCGTCGTTGTCGGCGCGCATGATCAGCAGCACGAACTCGATCGAGACGATCAGGGTGATCGTCCAGAAGACGAGCGAGACGACCCCGTAGACGTCGGCTTCGGTCGCCTTGACCGCATGGTTGTCGGCCGCGAAGACCGTCTGCAGGGCATAGAGGGGGCTGGTGCCGATGTCGCCGAAGACGACACCGAGCGCCCCGAGGGCGAGCGCCGCCATCCCGAGCTGGCGGCGCTCCGCGCGGGCAGGGGCGGATCTGGGGCCGGCGACCATGCTGAGAGGACGATTCGCCCCCTCAGCATGGGCCCCTGCCGCCGGGCCGGAGCGTGCGGGACCGGCGCCCTAGGCGGGCGGGTACGGCTGGTAGCCGAGGCGGGCGCCGGCGGCGAGCGCCGCCTCCTCGTCGCCGGCGGCCATCGCCCGGAAGTACTCCTCGAAGCCGCCGGGACTCATCGCGACCATGAACCGCGCGGGAGCCTCGGCCGCGTTGGCGAAGGTGTGCGGCGTGGCGCCTGCGACGTAGACGGTGCCCCCGGGCTCGACCTCCTCGACCCGCTCGCCGACGCACATGGTCAGCGTGCCCTCGAGCACGATGAAGGTCTCGTCGAAACCCGGGTGGACGTGGAGCGGCGGGCCGGGGAAGCCGGCGGGGACCGTGTGATCGGTGACGGTGAGGCGGGAGCTGGCGGCCTTGACCAGCACGCGGGTCCCGCGGGCGCGGAGCTCCTCCCCCTCGCCGTCGTGGTTGACGGACGCATCGATGACTGCGGTGTGATCTCTCATGCGGGGGAGCCTGCCGTCGGCCGGGCAGCGGCGCAATCCCAGGGAGCTGGGGTTTTCACCGGGGCCCGGCCTGCGCGATCATGAGGCGGTGCCCCGTTCCGTCCAGCCCGAGCGCGTCCTGCGGGAGGTCGAGCGCCTGCCCGCGGCGGCCGACCCCGATGCCTTCTTCGGGGCGCTCGTCGCGACGCTCGCCCAGCAGGGGTTCGAGTTCGCCGGCGCCTGCTGGCACCTGACCGACCCCGCGACCGGCCTCTTCGTCTGGACTGGGCACCGAGGCGAGCTTCCCGGAGACTTCGCCAGCGCCCTGGAGAACGAGTTCCTCGAGGAGGACGTCGGCAAGTACGCGGAGCTGGCGGGTCGGCGCCGGCGGGCGGCGAGCCTGGTCTCCGAAACCGGTGGCGAGCCCCGGCGCAGCGCCCGCTTCCGGCGGCAGCTGGCGCCCGACGGCTTCGCCGACGAGCTGCGCTTCGCGTTCGCCGACTCGTTCGGCCGCTGGGGCTCGCTGGGGCTGTTCTCGGAGCGGGTGTTCGCAGCCGGCGAGCAGGAGGCGGCGGTGGGCCTCGTCCCCGTCGTGGCGCGGGCCCTCCGCGAGGGCGTGGCGCTGACGACCGCCGCCCCGGCCGAGGGGGCCCCGGGGGTGCTGCTGCTGGACGCCGACGACCGGGTTGTGAGCCGGGACGCGCGGGCGGCGGAGCTGCTCGACGGGGCTGCGGCGACCGGGGCGCTGCCGGGGGCCGTACACGTGCTGGCAGCGCGGGCGAGAGCCTGCGGCGGGCCGGTCCAGGGACGGACGCGGGGGGGCGGCGGCGAGTGGATCGGCCTCGACGCGAGCCCGCTCGACGACGGCGACCCGACCGCCGGCGGCGGCAAGGGGAGCATCGCGGTGGTGCTGCGGCCGGCGCCGGCGCATTCGCTGCTGGAGCTGCGGCTTCGCGCCGCCGGCCTGACCGAGCGCGAGCGGGAGATCGCACGAGCCCTGTTGCGGGGCGAGGACACGGCGACGATCGCCGCCGGCCTGCACCTCTCTCCCTGGACCGTCCAGGATCACCTGAAGGCGATCTTCGACAAGACCGGCGTCCGCTCGCGCCGGGCCTTCGTGGCGCGCTGGGCGCTGCAGGCCGCCGCCGTCGAGTAGGGACTCGCGCCGGCCGCGGCGGCTCGGCGTGGCAGACTTCGGGCATGGGAACCGCGCAGATCCCCGACCCGACCGAGTCCGGCGTCCGCCATCAGCTGCGGCCGCTGTTCGACCAGATCGTGATCAAGGAGCTCGACCAGGACCGTGTGCGGAGGTCGGGGCTCGTCGTGCCGCCGGGCACGCACGATCCGCCGCCCGAACAGGGCATCGTGCTCGCGGTGGGGCCCGGGCTCGACTGGTGGGGACAGGCGGGGGTCGAGATGCCCGTCGCCCCCGGCGACCATGTCGTCTTCCCGGCCTCGGCCGGCGTCTGGGTCGAGATCGACGAGGAGCGGCTGCTCGTCTGCCGGGTGACCCAGATCCTCGGCGTCCTCGAGTCGGCCCCCGCCGACCGCTGAGCCTTCGGGGCGGCGCGCTCGGCGACGGGCCGGGAGCCTAGTGGGGCTGCCGGCCCGAGCGATCGATCGCGACCGGGGCGCCGTCCCGCTTGCGTCCCAGCAGCCGCTGGTCGGCGACCTGCATCAAGGTCTCGAGGTCCTCGCCGTCCTCGGGGAAGACCGCCCACCCGAGCGAGGCGGTCGCCGTCGGGCGTTTGGTGCCTGGGCCGCGCGCGGTGACGGCCGTCCGGATCGACTCCGCCAGCCGCTCCAGGCTCTCGCCGTGCGCCCCGGGAGCTATCACCGCGAACTCGTCGCCGCCGATCCGGGCCAGGGTGTCGGTGGAGCGCAGGATCGAGCGGATTCGGGCGGCGGCGTCGACGAGGACGGCGTCGCCGACCTGGTGGCCGTGGCGATCGTTAACGCCCTTGAAGTCGTCGAGGTCGAGGAGCAGCAGCGCCAGCGGGCTGGCGTCGGTCTCGCGTCGGCCGCGGCGGGCGTGGGTGCGCGCGACCAGCTCGCGCCTGAAGACGAGATCGAAGTTGCGGCGGTTGCCGACGCCGGTAAGGGGGTCGCGGTTGGCGATGTCGCGCTGGCGCGCCTCGGCCTCGACCAGGCGGCGTTTGAGGCCGACCATGACCCAGGTCGCGGCGAGGTATCCGGCGGCCAGCGCCAGGTAGCGGGAGGGGTAGGCGTTCTCGGTCGCGTTGCCGTCGTAGACGAGCGGCGTGCCGGCGACCAGGACGAGCTCGATCGAGAGCGGCCAGGCCCAGCGAGGCGGGAAGAAGAAGGCGGCGTAGAGGAGCGAGCAGACGAGGAGCGGCTCGACGTAGCTGAGCGAGCCCCCGGTGAGATAGAGGCCGAGTCCGGCGACCGGGATCGTCACCGCGGTGCCGATCGCGAGCGCGTTCATCGAGGCGCGGTTCCAGGGGATCCAGCCGGTAACGCTGCCGAGTCCGTAGAGGAATATGGCGACGCCGAGCCCGACGACCCAGCCGATCCCGGCGTGCTCGGCGCCGGGTAGGAAGGCGCCGACGATGCCGACGCCGGCGGCGACGATCCACAGCCAGCCCGAGATCGTGCCCATGCGCCGCTGCTCGTCGGTCGCGTCCGCGTAGGCCTGGCCCCTGGCCGCTATCTCCACTTCCTCGCGGGACATCCTCCCCTTGATCGGACGGCCCGCTCCGATCGATTAGCGGCGGGCCTCGGCGGCCGGCAGGTGTCCGGCTCAGCTCGACTCCGAGTACACGGGCTCCGGCCCCGCCTGCTCGGCCTCCGCCGACTGCGAGGGCTGTCGCAGGACGAAGATCGCGATCGCGGCGGCGACCGCGGCGAGGGCGGCGCCGATCAGATAGGCCAGGTGGTAGCCGGAGGTGAGCGCGGCGGCTTCGGAGGCGCCGGCGTCGAGCAGGCTCCTCGTGCGCTCGGTCGAGAGGGTCGCCAGCACCGCCAGGCCGATCGCGCCGCCGACCTGCATGCTGGTGTTGACGAGCCCCGAGGCGAGGCCGGCGTCGCTCGGGGTGGCCCCCGACATCGCCAGGGTCATGATCGCCGGGAAGGCGGTGCCGACGCCGACGCCGATCAGCAGCAGGGGCGGCAGCAGGTCGGTCGCGTAGCTGCCGTCGACCGGCGCCCTCGCGAACAGGAGGAGGGCGACCGCGATCGCGCAGACGCCGGGGATCAGCGTCCTCCTCGGCCCGAATCGCATGATCAGCCTTTCCGAGAAGCCGAGCGAGAGCGTGCCCATCACCACGGTGGTGGGGAGGAAGGCGAGGCCGACCTGGAGCGCGGTGTAGCCGAGCACCCGCTGGAGGTAGAGGGCGCCGAGGAAGAACATCCCGAACATGCCGGCGACGAGGAACGCCTGCATCGTGTTCGCCCCGGTGACGTTGCGGGAGCGGAACAGGCGCAGCGGCATCAGCGGGTTCGCGATCGTCGCCTGCCGGTGCAGGAAGACCGCCAGCAGCACCACCGAGACGGCTCCGAGGCAGATCGTCCGGGGGTCGACCCAGCCCCACTCGGTGATCTGGAGGATCGTGAAGACCCCGAGCATCAGCGAGACCGTGATCAGCGCCGCGCCGCGGAAATCGGCGCCGGCGCTGAGCCCGATCCCGTCGGGGTTGTCGACGAGGCGCGTCGCCAGGTACCCGGTCGCGATGCCGATCGGGAGGTTGATGAGGAAGATCCAGTGCCAGCTGATCGCCTCGGTGAGGACGCCGCCGAGCAGGAGGCCGATCGAGCCCCCGGCCGAGGCGACGAAGCCGTAGACGCCGATCGCCCTGGCCTGGTCGGCCGGCTGGGGGAACATCGTCACGATCATCCCCAGGATCACCGCCGAGGCGAGCGCACCGCCGACGCCCTGCACGAACCGAGCGGCGACCAGCATCTCCTGCGCCGGCGACGCCGCGCAGAGCAGGGAGGCGCCGGTGAAGATCGCGAGTCCGACGAGGAAGACCCGGCGCTGGCCGAGCAGGTCGCCGACCCGCCCGGCGAGCAGCAGCAGGCCGCCGAAGGGGATCATGTAGGCGTTGATGACCCAGGCGAGGTTGCTCTGGGAGAAGCCCAGGTCCCGCTGGATCGAGGGCAGGGCGACGTTGACGATCGTCGCGTCGAGGACGATCATCAGCATCCCCGCGCAGAGGACGTAGAGGGCGAGCCAGCGGGTGCGGTCGCCGGATTGCGGTGCGTTGGCGGTGTTGTCGACGTTCATGTGCGTGAAGACCGTGGGAGGGCGGGTGCTCGTCGCCTCCGTTCCCGGTCGAGGCGGTCGGCAAACCGAGGCCGCCGA
>JBLNAC010000230.1:0-12006 GCA_050259155.1 Syntrophothermus sp. | reverse complement strand
GGGCAAACCTGACGCGAACCAGCTGATGATGCTGTTGCAGCGCCGCATCCGGCCGCGCGGAAAGCTGCGAGAGATCGCCCGAATGCGCGAAGTCTTCAACTAGAGCCGCGCAGGCCAGCGGGGGCCGAAGGATAGGAGCTATCCCGAAGCACCGAGAGGCTCCGCACCTTGCTCCCGGAACGAGAGCTGGGCTTCGCTTGGAGGGTCGGGTGGCCTTCTAAGCGGCTTGTACTTTTCCCCGGCGGGGCCACCCGGCGAGTCGAAGGCGATCCTGGAGAAAGTTGAGCGTGAGGGCCACCCGACCCTCCCCCTCGCAAACCCGAACCCGATCGAGCTAGCTGATCGGCGGGCGGCGATCCGCCCAGGGCCGCTCGGCCTCGATCTGCGCCGCGAGCGAGAGCAGCGTCGCCTCGCCCCCGGGGCGGCCGACGACCTGCACCGCCAGCGGCATGCCGTCCGCGGCGAAGCCGAGCGGGACCGACATCGCGGGGTTGCCGAGGTGGTTCCAGGGGATGCAGAAAGGGTAGAAGCGGCTCATGCCGAGCACGGTGCGGAGCGCGCCGCGACCCTCCCATCTGCGGACGGGCAGCGCCGTCCCACCCATCACCGGCGTTACCAGGACGTCGACCTCGTCGAAGATCGCGTTGACGCGCCGGGCGTCGTTCTCGCGCTCGCGCAGCGCGTGGCGGAAGACCGCGTCGGGAATCGCGGCCCCCAGCCGCCCGAAGCCGCGGGTCCGGCGTTCGAGGCGCTCGGGATGCGGCACTTCGGCGACGGTGTCGGAGACGCCCCGCAGGTACCGCGGCGTGATGTTGTTTCCGATCGCGCCCCAATCGGGGTCGCGGTGGCGCACGTCGTGGCCGTGCGAGGCGAGCAGCTCGGCCGCGTCGGCGGTCGCCCGCTTGACCTCCTCGGAGACGATCGGCGGCGCGGCGGCGCGCGGCGCCTTCGTCGACCACGCCACCCGCAGCCTGCCCGGGGGTGTGCGCGCCGACTCGACGAACGGGCGCTCGGGCGGCGGCGGCGCCCCCGGCTCCTTCGAGCCCCCGGACACCACGTCGAGCCAGAGCGCGGTGTCGATCACGCGGCGGCTGAGGCAGCCCATGACGGACAGCCCGTTCCAGGATTCGAGGGCCGGGGCCAGCGAGACGCGGCCCCGCTGCGGCTTCAGCCCGAAGATCCCGCACGAGGCCGCCGGCAGCCTGATCGAGCCAGCACCGTCGCCGGCCGAGGCGATCGGGGCGAGCCCGGCGGCGACCGCCGCCGCGGAGCCGCCGCTGGAGCCGGCAGGGGTCCGCTGGGGGTTCCACGGGTTGCGCGTGACGCCGTAGGTGGCGGACTCGGTGAAGCCGCAGATCGCCAGCTCGGGGAGCAGCGTCAGGCCGAGGATCACGGCCCCCGCCTCGCGCAGCCTCCGGACCATCTCCGAATCGGCTTCGGCCGGCCGATCGAAGCCGTCCGTGCCGAAGCTGCAGACCTCGCCGGCGATCGCCGTTTCGTCCTTGATCGCGATCGGGACGCCGAGCAGGGGCCGCCGCTCGCCGGCCCGCAGCCGCGCCTCGGCCTGCTCGGCTTCCAGCATCGCTTTCTCGGCGAAGACGACGCGGAAAGAGTTCAGCTTCGGGTCGAGCGCGGCGATGCGGTCGAGGTAGAGGCCGACGAGCTCCGGCGAGGAGACCTCGTGGTCGCGGACCATCTCGGCCAACCGCGCGGCCCCCGCGAAGGCGATCTCCTCGGTTCCCTTGGCCACGTGGCCAATCCTATGCCCTCGACCTCCTCAGGCTTCGGCCGGCTCGGGCTCCGGCCCCTCGAAGCTGAGGTTCGGCAGGGCCCGGTCCAGCCAGGCGGGCATCCACCAGTTCCAGCGCCCCATCAGCTGCATCGCCGCCGGCACCAGGATCAGCCGCACGAGCGTCGCGTCGAGCGCGATCGCCACCGCGCAGCCGAGGCCGAGCTCCTTGATCGACGGCACCCCGGTGAGGACGAAGACCGCGAACACGGCGGTCATGATCAGCGCCGCTGAGGAGATCGTGCGCGCGCTCGAGGACAGGCCCTCGGCGACCGCGCGCTCGTTGTCGCCGTGGCGCATGAAGCGCTCGCGGATGCGCGACATCAGGAAGACCTCGTAGTCCATCGAGAGCCCGAAGACGACGGCGAAGATCAGCGGCACGTTGACCGTGTCCAGTGCCCCCTGCCCTTCGAAGCCGAGGACGCCGTCGAGCCAGCCCCACTGGAAGATCGCGACGAGCACGCCGAAGGCCGCCCCGATCGAGAGCAGGTTCATCAGCACCGCCTTCAGCGGCAGCACGAGCGAGCGCAGCATCACCATCAGGACGAGGAAGCTGAGGGCGAGGACGAAGAGGACGATCTTCCACATCGAGCCGCTGATCTGCACGCGCACGTCGTGGCTGCGCGCCGTTTCGCCGCCGACGTCGACGGTCGCCAGCCGGGCGAGGGCGCTGCCGGGGACGATCGTGTCGCGGAGGCGCTCCACGAGGGCGGTCGCGGCGTCGGACTCGCTGCCGGCGCGCGGCGTCGCCTGGATCAGGACGCTCCCTCCCGCGAAGGCCGGCGGCGCGACCTGGCTGATGCCCGTCGTCCGCGAGAGCTCGCGGACAAAGCCGGCCACCGCGGCGCGGTCGGCCTGGGTCGGCGTCGCTTCGAAGTCGGCGACGATCTGGATCGGGTCGGTGCCCCCGCCGAGCGTCCGCGAGGCGAGTTCGGTGCCGACGCGGACGTCGCTCCCCGGCGGGAACTGCTTCAGCGCCTCGGTCCCGGTCTGGATCGAGAGCAGCGGGCTCGCCAGCAGGAGCAGGACGGCCGCGACGCCGATCACCGCGAACCACGGCCTCGCCATCACCCTCCGGGTCCACCCCTCCCAGAAGCGGCTCGGCCCGGCGGCGGCCGGCGCCGGGCGGCGCAGGACGCGGCGGCGCAGGAAGGCCTCCACCCGGCCGACGATCCCCCCCGGGAGCACCCGGTCGCCGAGCATCGCGATCAGCGCCGGCAGCAGCGTCGTCGCGGTGAGGATCGAGACCGCGACCACGGTCATCGCGCCCAGCGCCATCGAGCGAAGCGCCTGGTTGTCCACCATCCACAGGCCCGCCAGCGAGATGATCACCGCGGTGCCGGAGAAGGCGACGGCCAGACCCGAGGTGGAGAGCGACCTGGCGCGCGCCGCCCGCGGCGAGAGCCCCGCCTCGCGCTCCTCGCGATAGCGGGCGAGGATGAAGAGGGAGTAGTCGACGGCGACCCCGATCCCGATCATCGAGGCCATGTTGGTGACGAACACCGACATCGTCATCTGCAGCGAGATGAAGTAGATGAGGGCGCCGGTGACGAGCACGCTGACGAAGCCGAGCGCCAGCGGCAGCGCCGCCGCCGCGAGCGAGCCGAAGACGACGAGGAGGATGACGGCGACGATCGGGAAGCCGGTCGCCTCGGCTTCCGAGAGGTCCCGCTTGGAGATCTCCTGCATGCCGGCCCAGATCGTCGGCTGCCCGACGAGGTACGGCGTGACTCCGGAGTCGGGGCTGCCGGGTCGGAGATCGTCGCGCAGGGTCGAGGCGGCGTCGATCAGCTGGTCGGAGGACCGGTCGCTGCGCAGCTGCAGCAGCACCGTGCGCCGCTGCTGCAGCCCGCGCCCGGCCGCCGCCGCCACCGCCGGGGGCAGCGTCACTTCCTCGAGACCCGCGACCGCATGCCGGACCCGCGCCACGGCGGCGGCGCGCTCGGCCGCGGTCGCGCCGGGTTCCGCTCGCAGCAGCACCGCGATCCCGTCGGCCCGGCCGCCGAACCGATCCTGCAGCGCCTTGGAGACCGCCTCCGACTGGCTGCCGGGGACGTCGAAGCCGCCGCCGGTCAGGTTGTCCGTCTGCCGGGCGGCGAACGGCAGCGCGGCGACCACGACGACCGCCCAGGCGGCGACGACCCACCGGCGCCGCCGGCCGAGCACCTCGGCGAGCCTGTTCATCGTCTCCCTCATCGTCTGGTTCGCGAGACTCGCGCAAAGGGGGCCGGGCCTTCTGTGAAAGCCGTCACTTCGTGAGCGCCGTCACTCGGGCGCCGGCCCGGCGAGCCGCGACTACTCGGAGACGAGCAGGTAGCGCGCCGAGGCGATCCCGACCTCGAGCGCCGGCGCGGTGTCCCGGCCGGGGTCGGAGAGCGCCTGCAGGGCAAAGCCGTCGCCGAGGGCGAAGAGGTAGGAGACGACCGCCTCGGCCTCGAAGCGGAGGCTGATCACGCCCTCGCTCTCCTTGGTCCTCATCACCGCGGCGACGTGGGAGCGGGTCCGCTCGAACAGCTGTCCCACCTCGCGTTGGATGTCGGGGTTGCGGCGCCCGGCGCTGAACAGCTCGTAGAGGAGGAGGAAGAAGCCGGGGTCGTTGTCGATCATGTCCATCAGGCTCGAGACCAGCACCTCGAGGACGTCGTCGGCGGTCTTCGCCCGATCCAGCATCTCGTCGAGCCTGGCGATCCGCAGCTCGGCGTCGCGGCGGACGACCTCGACCAGGAGGCGCTCCTTGGTCCCGAAGTAGTAGTGGAGCAGGCCGCGGCTGACGCCGGCCTCGCGGGCGACGTGCTCGAAGGTCGACCCCGCGGCGCCGCGCTGGGCGACGCTGGTGCGCATCGCGTCGACGATGCGCTTGGCCTTGTCGCCGCTGAGCTCGCGCTCTTTGGCCGCCGCCTCCACCGAACGCTAGGAGCCGTTGATGCTGGTGGTGCTCGTGTACTCGAACTCCTCTTCGGCGCCGAAGAGCGCGTCGAGCACGGTCTTGCGGGCGTCCTCGCTGACGACCAGGGCGACGACCACGCCGACGATGGCGAGCAGGACCAGGCGCCCGAGGCGGCTCTTGCGCCGCCGCGGCTTGTGCAGCCGCTCGTTCGCCTCCTGCAGGCTCTTCGCCGCCCTGCGGAGCTCCTTCTGCACCTTCTTGTCGCTGGTGACCGCCTTAACCGGGCTCTTGCCGTTGCCGGTCGCACGCCCGTACGCGACGCGGGCCGACTCGAATGCTTCGCGCAGGTTGTCGCGCAGCTCTTCGTCCTCGATCAACCGCTGCACGTACGGGTTCTCGCGGGCGGTGCTGTAGAGCTCTCCGGCTCGGCCCGCGGCCTTCTTGCTGTTCGCCATCCCATCACTCCCTCGCTGGTCTGCAGTTCGCCCAAGGAGGATATACCCGGAAAGGCGGAGGAACAGCCGACGCGGCGTCAGCCGGGGCCGATGCCGTCCAGAAGGACGCCGTTGTTGCGGAAGTTGAGGCGCGCGGCCCGCAGCCGCTGCAGCCGCAGGGGGGCGAGGCCCGGCCCCGGCAGGCGGTAGCGGCGGATGAACAAGGGGCCGGCGTATTCGTGCGAGCTTTCGCGGAAGCTCGGGCCGATCGCGGAGCGGGCGGGCGGCGGCGCCCACCCCTGCGAGACGAGGTCGATTTCGCCGACCTGCCAGGGGTAGCGTTCCGACGCCCTGACCTGGAACGAGCCGGTCGAGAGGTAGTACCGCAGGGGCGCCTCACCGAGAGCCCAGGTGGCCATCGCCCGCGGCCGCCGCGGTTCTCCGAGGCGAGCCGCGACGGCGCTCCAGTCGGGGCGCTGGAGCTGAGGCACGGCTCCGGCGAGGATGCAGAAGCCCAGCGAGTACGCGAAGAGCGCGGCACCGACCACGATCCCGAGGCGCCGCGAGGCGGGCATCGTCACCGCGATCGCGACGGCGAGCAGCAGCGGGATCAGCGCCGGCATCAGGTTGCGGGCCAGGACGAAGTCCTTGCCGGGCGAGACCAGGGCCAGCCCGATCGGAGCGCCGATCGCGATCGCCGCGAGCAGAAGGGGCGGCGCGGCCGCGCGGCGCGCCTCGCGTTCGCCGCGCAATAGAAGGAGCCCGAGGGCGGCGACGCAGAGCGCCAGCGGCACGAATGCAAGCTGCGGGCGCTCGGGCTGGCCGATGATGTCGCCGGTCTCTCCGCTGACGAAGGTCGCCGCCGTTTCCCAGATCCTGTGGCCCAGGGACAGGGTGCCGATCCACTCGGCGTGGCCGATCGACATCTGGTGGATCGCGAGTGGTGCCAGCAGCAGGCAGGCGGCGCCGACGATCCAGAGCCCGCGGATGGCCTCCCTGCCGCGCCGCCTGACGAGCAGGGCGATCTCGCCGGCGACGAGGAAGAGGGCGAAGTAATGGGTCGCTAGCGCGAGCGCGGAGAACAGGCCCCACGCGGCGACGTCGGCGCGGCGGCCGTGGCGCAGGGCGCGGAAGCAGAACAGGAGCGATAGCGCGCAGAGCAGGGTCAGCAGCGCGTAGGCGCGCGCCTCCTGCGAGTACCAGAGCAGCATCGGGTTGACCGCGGCCAGCGCCGCCGCCGCCAGGCCCGTCGTGCGGCCGCGCAGCTCGACGCCGAGCAGATAGACGACCGGGACCGTGGCGACGCCGGCGAGGGCGGAGAGGGAGCGCAGCCCCACCTCCCCGGTCCCGGCCACCTGCGTCCAGATCCACGCCAGCGCGTAGTACAGCGGGGGCGTCGACTCGCTGAAGCCGACCGCGTCCATCGCGTGGCCGAAGCTGCCGCGCAGGATGCGGCTGGCGGTGACGATCTCGTCGTGGTGATAGCTCTGCGCGCCGAGCGTGAGGAAGCGCAGCAGCGCCGCCAGCGCGGTCAGGGCGGCGACGACCCAGAAGGCCCGCGAGCGGGCCCGGACGGCCTCGGCGAGGGATTGGGTGAGCGGCGGCGGGCCGCCCCTGCGAAGAGCGCCTGCCTCCATGCTCAGCCGATGGCGACGTCGAGCGCCTCGGAGACTTCGTCGACGAAGACGAACTCGAGGCCGCCGAGCTCGTGCTCGGGAATCTCCGCGACGTCCCCCGCGTTTCGCTCCGGCACGATCACCTTCCTGATCCCGGCCCTCTGCGCCGCCAGCGACTTCTCCTTCAGCCCGCCGATCGGCAGCACCTGGCCCGTCAGGGTGACCTCGCCGGTCATCGCGACATCGTTGCGCACCGGTCGGCCGCTGACCAGCGAGGCGAGCGCGACGGTCATCGCCACCCCCGCCGAGGGACCGTCCTTTGGCACCGCCCCCGCCGGCACGTGGACGTGGAGATCGTGCTCGCCGAACCACTCGCCGCCGAGCCCGGGCGCGATCGCCTCCCAGTGGCCGCGCACGTAGGAGAGTGCCGCCTGCGCCGACTCCTTCATGACGTCGCCGAGCTGGCCGGTGATGGTCAGCCGGCCGCTGCCCGGCATCGCCGTCGCCTCGATGAAGAGCACGTCGCCGCCGACCGGGGTCCAGGCCAGGCCGGTGGCGACGCCGGGGACCTTGGTGCGCCGCCGCTGCTCGGCGAAGACGCGCCGCGGGCCGAGCAGCTCGCGGGCCCTCTTGCCCGAGATCGTCACCTTGCGCCCGACCTTGCCCTCCGCCACCGCCCGCGCGACCTTGCGACAGATGGTGCCGATCTGGCGCTCGAGACCGCGGACGCCGGCCTCGCGCGTGTACTCCTCGATGATCGCCGTCAGCGCCGCGTCGGTGAACGCGATCTGGGAGGGGGTGAGGCCGTTGGCGGCGATCTGGCGGCCGACCAGGTAGCGGCGGGCGATGTGCCTCTTCTCGTCGAGCGTGTAGCCGGACAGCTCGATCGTCTCCATCCGGTCGAGCAGCGGGCCCGGGATGGTGTCCAGCACGTTGGCGGTGGCGATGAAGACGACGTCCGAGAGGTCGAACTCGAGGTCCAGGTAGTGATCCCTGAAGCTGTCGTTCTGCGCTGGGTCTAGCACCTCGAGCATCGCCGAGGCGGGGTCGCCGCGGAAGTCGGCGCCCATCTTGTCGATCTCGTCGATCATGAACACCGGGTTGCGGGAGCCGGCGTCGCGCAGGGCGCGGACGATCGTCCCCGGCAGGGCGCCGATGTAGGTGCGCCGGTGGCCCCGGATCTCGGCCTCGTCGCGAACCCCGCCGACGGAGATGCGCTCGAAGTTGCGTCCGAGAGCCTTGGCGATCGAGCGGCCGAGGCTGGTCTTACCGACGCCGGGCGGCCCGACGAAGCAGAGGATCGGGCCGGGGCTCTGCGGGTTGAGGCTGCGCACCGCGAGGTACTCGAGGATCCGGTCCTTGACCTTCTCCAGGTCGTAGTGGTCGGCGTCAAGGACATCGCGGGCGTGGGCGACGTCGAGGTTGTCCTCGGTCTCGACCGCCCACGGCAGCTCGACCAGCCACTCGAGGTAGGTGCGGATCACCCCGTGCTCGGCGGCCGCGGGGGGCAGCTTCTCGAGGCGCGAGAGCTCGCGGTCGGCCGCTTTGCGCGCGTGCTCGGGCAGCCCCGCCGCCTCGATCCGCTCGCGCAGTTCGCTCACTTCCGCCTGCTGCTCGTCTCCCTCCCCGAGCTCTTCCTGGATCGCCTTCATCTGCTGGCGCAGGACGAACTCGCGCTGCCCCTTGTCGACTTCGGACTGGACCTGGGACTGGATCTGCGTCCCCAGCTGGATCACCTCCAGCTCGCGGGCGAGGATCCGCGCCAGGTGACGGAGCCGCTTGCCGACGTCGACTTCTTCCAGCAGCTTCTGCTTCTCCTCGGTGCCGATCCGCAGCGAGCCGGCGATCAGGCTGGCGAGCGCCGCCGGCTCCTCGATGTTGGCGACCGCCAGCCGCAGCTCCTCCGGCAGGTAGGGGATGTGCTCGACGATCTCGGAGAAGGTCTGCTGGACGTTGCGGGTCAGCGCCTCCAGCTCCGCGCTCGGCTCGGAGACGTCCGGCAGCTCGGTGATCCGCGCCACCAGGTACGGCCGCTCGGCGATATAGGAGTCGAGGCGGACCCGCTGCATGCCCTGCACGAGGATCCGCAGCGACCCGTCGGGGACCTTGACCATCCGGGCGACGACGCCGGCGACGCCGACGTCGTAGAGATCGGCCGGCCCGGGTTCCTCGACCTCCGCGTCGCGGGAGGCGACCATGACGAGCATCCGGTTGGTGCCGAGCACGTCGTTGACGAGCTGTATCGACCGCGCCTGGCCGACGGCAAGCGGGTTGAGCGTGTCCGGGAAGCTGACCGAGTCCCGCAGCGGCAGCACCGGAAGCGCATCCGGCAGCGGCTCTTCGGCTCGGATCGCCTCCTCCGCGTCGAGCGGCGACTCGACGATCTCGAGGACGGGCCTTCCCTCCATCAGCGGCGGCCGATCGGCACGCGCCGCGTCGTCTCCGCCGGGTCGCGCAGCGGCAGCTCGACGCGCAGGACCCCGTCCTCGTAGGTCGCCGTCGCCCGCTCCGCGTCGACCTCGACCTGGAGCTCGATCACCCGACGGAAAGGGCCAGAGGGAATCTCGATCTGCTGGTAGACGCGGCCCTCGGTCTCCTGCACAGGGCGTTCACCGGTGATCGCCAGCTGGCGGCCGCCGACCTCGATGCCGACGTCGCCGAGGGAGACGCCGGCGAGGTCGACCTTGACCACGGCGCGCTGCGGATCGCCGCAGTAGTAGACGTCGACGGCCGGTGAGAAGCCGGTGGCGCGGCGCTGCACGTAACGGGTGCGGCCCCAGGCGTCGCCGAGCATCTGGTCCATCTCACGGCGCATGCGGGCGAAGTCGGAGAAGAGATCGCGCTGGGGCACGCCAGGAAAAATAGCTATGCGGCCTGGGCGCGGTTGGCCCAGCGGGGAGCGCGCATCAGCAGGACCGGCTGCTTGGGTGGGACGAGGCCCTCGGGGCGGTTGGGCCGGAACGTCGCGCAGGGCTCGTCGAGCTCGAGCGCGCAGAGGAGGTTCTTGTGGAAGAAGCAGTCCTCGCAGGTGGGTGGCTTGGGCTTGCGCGGCATCGGTGCGGCATCCAAGCACTCCATCCCGCCGCCTGCACGCGGGGATTTCGCAAATCGCAACCTCTTCGCAACAGGTTGGTCACAACTTCGCCGCGTCTTGCGGGGGCCCGGACCTGGCCCGTCGCTAGAATCGCGGGGCGATGGACGCTCAGAAGAGGTCCGAAAGGCTGGCCGCGTCTCCCCCGCTCTTCGAGAGCGAGTTCCTCAACTTCTTCTCGCGGGTCCACCCGGCGGTGCCGGCCGCCGTCTTCGTCCCGGTCGTCGTCGCCATGGAGTGGCTGGGCGCCAGCCGGGGCCTGGCGGCGGGCGAGCTGGCCCTTCTCACCCTCGCCGGGGTCGCGGTATGGACGCTGACCGAGTACTGGCTGCACCGGCTCGTCTTCCACTGGGAGCCCGACAACGCGATCGGGCGCCGGATGCACTTCATCATCCACGGCGTCCATCACGACCATCCCAACGACAAGCTGCGGCTGGTGATGCCTCCGTCGGTCTCGATCCCGCTCGCCGCGCTCTTCTTCCTCGCCTTCTGGCTGATCTTCGGCGACGCCGCCTTCCCGCTCTTCGCCGGCTTCATCGGCGGCTACCTCTTCTACGACTACACGCACTACTACGTCCACCACTTCGTGCCGAAGACCCGGGCCGGGAAACGGCTGCGCGAACACCACATGCGCCACCACTTCCAGGATCATCGCTACGGCTACGGCGTCTCCTCGCCGGTCTGGGACGTCGCCTTCCGCACGCTGCCCCGGCAGCGCAAGAAGCGCGACCAGGACTAGACGCTCGCCCGCAGGGCGATCTCCAGCTCGAAGCGCGCGTCGGGGTCCTCGAGCGCGTCGCCGAGTAGCTCCCGGAGGCGGGCGCTGCGGTAGCGGGCCGTCTGCGGGTGGACCTGCAGCTCGGCGGCCATCGCCACGGCGTTGCCGCCGTGGCGGACGTGGGCCAGCGCCGTCTGCCGCATCCGCTCCCGCGCCCGCGGCGTCAGCTCCGCCAGCGGCGCCAGCCGGCGCGCGGCGATCCGCCCCGTCAGCGCCGGGCTGGCGGCGAGGAGGAGGTCGGCAAGATGGTCCTCGGCGCGCACCAGGCCGCTCCCGGAAACGGTCCCCGCCTCGGCCGCGCGGGCCAGCGCCAGCGCCAGCGCCCACGATTCGGGCAGCTCCGCCGGCTCGACCGCCGGCCCCAGCGTCAGCCTCGACCGGGCCGCGGCGCGGACGAGCGCGTCGACGCGGCCGGGGCCGTCGGGGTCGGGGACGATGAGGCAGCCGCTGCCGTCGTGGACCGTCGCCAGCGCCTCCGGCGGCAGCCTCCTGGCGACCGCGGCGAGATCGTCCTCGGCGCAGGCGACCGCGGCGGCGGTCGCCGGCGGCCTCCAGCCCGCCGCCCGCGCGGCGGCCGTGAGGTCGGCCGGATCCGCGGGCGGCCGGCGCAGGAGCAATCCCACCAGCTCGTGGCGGCGGCGGCGGCGGGCGTCCTCCACCTCCACCTGGGCCTCGGCGTAGCCGTCGGCCGAGTCGGCCGAGAGCTCGTCGATGTAGGCGAAGATCGCCTCGGCCAGCTGGGTCAGCGGCCCGGTCCCGAGGTTCGCGCGGCGGACGGCCGCGGCGACCCGCCGCCAGGCGACGCGGGCCCCGACGCGGTAGGCGGCGAGCAGCGAGTCGAGGGTGCGGCCCTGGCGCTGCTCGCCGCGGCCGAGCTGGACGTAGACCTCACGCCCGGGCTCCCGGCCGGCGTCGGGGTCCCGGATCAGGGCGACGAACTGGCGCAGCGCCTCGTCGACCCCGGTGCGGATCCCGCGGCCGAAGCCGCCCTCCAGGGGCCGCGCGTACTCGGGCACCTCGAGGGCGATGGTGGCGAGGATCTCCTCGGTGATCGCCGGCAGCTCCGGCTCGATCGCGTCGGCGACCGACGCGGGCAGCGCTCGCCACGACTCGGATCGGCCAGTTTTTATCATTTCCATGACAATTTTAACCGAGATATCGTTCATCTGGCTCAAGAAATATCGCTCGAGTCCACATATCTTCCCTTCCGATGCGGGAGATGGGCAGAGCCGAGAAGGCGGTTAACCTGGGGGCGGTCGTCGTCCCCTTCCTGGCCACGATCGTCGCCATCGCGCTGCTGTGGAACAGGCTCGTCAGCCCTGCCGACCTGATCATCGGCGCCGTCTTGTACCTGCTGACCGCGGTCGGCATCACCGTCGGCTTCCACCGGCTGCTGACCCACCGTGCCTTC
>JBLNAC010000229.1:0-4521 GCA_050259155.1 Syntrophothermus sp. | reverse complement strand
ATCGCGCCGCCTCCGGGGTGTCTGAGCCAACGGGGGTAATCAGCCGCCTTGGCTCGCACACCCCGCGGCGGCTTCCGGGGTGTCTGAGCTAACGGGGCGATCTGGCCCCCTCAGCTCAGAGACCCCTTGCGGGGGCGTGGGGGGCGGCGGTCGAATAGCGTTGCGGCGATGTCAGTGGCACTGATCACCGGGGCGTCGGCAGGGATCGGCGAGGCGACGGCCATCCGGCTCTCCCGCGAGCCGGGGACCGAGCTGGTCCTCGTCGCGCGGCGCGAGGAGCGGCTGCGGGCCCTCGCCGCCTCGCTGCCCTGCCCGACCACCTTCATTGCCGCCGATCTGACCGAGGAGGACGCGCCGGCGCGGATCCGCGCCCACCTCGAGGCCGAGCACGGCGGCCGCCTGGACCTCCTCGTCAACAACGCCGGCGCGGCCTGGCGCGGCACCTTCGCCGAGGGCGGCTACGCCAACCTGCGCCGCCACATGGAGTTGAACTTCGACGCCGTCGTCCGCCTCACCGAGGCGCTGCTGCCAGCGCTCCGCGCCTCGGCCCCGAGCGCGATCGTCAACGTCGCAAGCACCGCCGGCCGCGTCGCCCGCGCACGCACCGGCGCCTACTCCGCGAGCAAGTTCGCGCTGATCGGGTGGACCGACGCGCTCTACGCGGAGGAGCGCCCTCACGGCGTCCACGTCGGAATGGTCCTGCCCGGCTTCGTCGAGACCGAGGGCTTCCCCGCGACGGAGCTCCGCGAGAAAGCCCTGACCCGCTGGATCGTCTCCAAGCCGGAGAGGGTGGCCGAGGCGATCTACGAGGTCGGCCCCGGGGGCAAGGCGGAGCGCTACGTCCCGCGCCTATATGAGCTCGCGGCGGTCGCCCGCATCCTCGCCCCGAGCCTGGTCCGCCGCGTCCTGGCCGGCGGCTCCGCCGGCCGGCTCACGACCAGCACGGCGGCCGAACGAGCGGGCGGCGACTAGGCTCCGCCGGTGCCGACCGTCCTCCTCGTCCGCCACGCGCAGGCCTCCTTCGGCAGCGCGGACTACGACACGCTGTCGCCCACCGGACTCGAGCAGGCCGAGCTGCTCGCCGCCGCGATCGGGCGCCGCGAGCTCAAGGTGACGAGGATCGTCTCCGGCCCGGCCCGCCGCCAGCTCGACACCGCAGCCGCCGTCGTCGTGCCGGGCGGCCCGGAGGTCGAGGCGGACCCGCGCTGGGACGAGTACATGACCGAGGAGGTCCTCAGGCACCACGCGCGCACCCGCGCCTCGCTCGACGGCACCGGCGCGGGAGGCGAGCGGATCACCTCGCGCGAGTTCCAGCAGGTTCTGGACGTCGCGCTGGAGGACTGGGTGCGCCGCGGGGGCGAGACCGGGGCGGCGCAGTCCTGGCCCCAGTTCCTCGCCTCCAGGACGGCGGCCCTCGCCGAGCTCGCCGAGTCGCTGGGCAGCGGCGAGACGGGGCTGGCGTTCACGTCCGGCGGAGTCATCGCCGCCCTCGCGGCCGATCTCCTCGGCCACCCGGACCTCTTCCCGCGCCTCAACCGCGTTCTCGTCAACACCGGCATCACCAAGGTCGCGATCGGCCGCGCCGGCACCTCGATGGTCACCTTCAACGAGCACGCCCACATCGACGACGGGGGCGGCCGGCTCCTCACCTACCGCTGAGCCGGTCGCGCGCCTCGCCGCCCGGCGGCCAGCCCGATCCTCTCCTCGGCTCGAGCCGGTCCTCCGCGCGCAGCCGATCTATACCCTGCGTTGCATGCAAGTCTCGACCAACCAGTTCAAGAACGGCTCCCACATCGAGATCGACGGCAAGGTCTGGAAGATCCTCGAGTTCCAGCACGTCAAGCCGGGCAAGGGCGGCGCCTTCGTCCGCACCAAGCTCCGTCGCCTCGAGGACGGCTCGGTCATCGACAAGACCTTCAGGGCCGGGGAGAAGTTCCGCGCGGTCCGCACCGAATCCAAGAAGATGCAGTTCCTCTACGACGCGGGGGACTCGTCCGTGTTCATGGACAGCCATGACTACGAGCAGATCGAGATCCCCAACCAGGCCCTCGGCGACGCGATGAAATGGGTCCTGCCGAACTCCGAGGTCGAGGTCCTGTTCGTCGACGAGCAGCCCAGCGACGTCCAGGTCCCCAGCGCGATCGAGATGAAGGTGACCCAGACCGATCCCGGCCTGAAGGGGGACACCGCCTCCGGCGGCGGCTCCAAGCCGGCGACGCTGGAGTCCGGCGTGGTCGTCCAGGTGCCGCTGTTCATCGAGGAGGGCGAGACGGTCCGAGTCGACACCCGCAGCGGCGAGTACGTCTCGCGGGCCTGACGCCGAGGATCGTCGCGAGCTGCCGTCGGGCGGCGACGGCCCGAAGCGGCAGAATAGGCTGATGCGCAGATCCGAACAGCGCCGCGACGCCGTCTTCGCCAGCTACCAGCGCGACGTCACCGGCCGCCCCCTCGAGGAGCTGATCGCCGGCGCGCGCCCGCTCACCCGCGAGCTCGCGGAGGGGGTCGACGCCGAGCGCGAAGAGCTCGACGACCTGATCGAAGCCCACGCGCGCGGCTGGACGGTCGACCGCATCGCGCCCCTGGACCTGAACGTGCTCCGCGTCGCCGCCTACGAGATCGAGCACGAGCTCGTGCCGCTCGAGGTCGCGATCGACGAGGCGGTCGAGCTGGCGAAGGAGTACTGCGGCGCCGAGGCGCCCGGCTTCGTCAACGGCGTCCTCGGCGCGATCGCCCGCGAGCGCGAGGCGCTGAGATGAGCGGCGGGGGAGAGCGCCTGCGCGAGATCGCGGCCCGCCTGCGCGAGATCGCGGCCCAGCTCGAGGACGGGTCCCAGGTGGGCGAGGAGCGCGCCGCCGAGCTGGCCACGGAGGCGGCGGAGTTGGCCGCCGAGGCGGTCGAGGAGGCGAACCGCCGCTCGCGCGAGGCAGCCGGGAGCTGATGTACCCGGAGGACCTCCGCGGCATCGTCGACGCCGCTCTGGCCGACCTGCGCTTCGCCGCCGCGCCCGCGACCGCCGGGCTCGAGGAGGCGATGCGCTACTCGCTGCTGGCGGGCGGCAAGCGGGTGCGTCCGGTCCTCACCCTCGCCACGGCGCGGGCCCTGGGCGCCGAGCCCGGGCGCTTCCTTCCGGTCGCCTGCGCGATCGAGCTGATCCACACCTACTCGCTGATCCACGACGACCTGCCCGCGATGGACGACGACGACCTGCGCCGCGGCCTGCCCACCTCCCACGTCAAGTTCGGCGAGGACGTGGCGATCCTCGCCGGGGACGGGCTCTTCGCCGAGGCGGTGCGGCTCTTCTGCACCCAGCCGGGTGAGCCGGCGCGAGTCCTCGCCGCGCTCGGCGAGCTCGCGTCGGCGACGGGCGTCGACGGCATGGTCGGCGGCCAGTACGTGGACGTGACCGGCGCCGAGCGCGACGCGGACGGCCTGCGCGCGCTGCACGCGCTCAAGACCGGCCGGCTGATCGCCGCCAGCGTCGGCGTCGTGCTCCGCTTGGAGGGCGTCGGCGAACCTGAGACAATGCCCTACCGCCGTTTCGCCGACGAGCTTGGCGTCCTCTTCCAGATCGTCGACGACATCCTCGACGTGACCGAGTCGGACGAGCAGCTCGGCAAGCCACGAGGAAGCGACGAGCGACATGGCAAACTCACCTACGTCAGCCTCTTCGGCCTCGACCGGGCCCGCGAGCTCGCCGCCGAGTCCCACGCGAAGGCGACCCAGGCCCTGGCGGAGGCGCCGGGGCGGACCGAGGACCTGAGGCGGATAGCCGACTACATCTTCACCCGGAACGAATGAGCGAGATGGACAGGAACAAGACGTCGACGGAGGCCGCCGAGGCCGCGGCGGAGCCGCTGCTGCCGCGGATCGAGGGGCCCGCCGACCTCCACGAGCTCGACGAGGAGCAGCTGCAGCGCCTCGCGCAGGAGATGCGGACCTACATCATCGACACGATCGGCGAGATCGGCGGTCATTTCGGGGCCAACCTCGGGACCTGCGAGCTCGCCGTGGCGCTCCACAGCCTGCTCGACTCGCCCCGCGACAAGATCCTCTGGGACGTCGGCCACCAGGCCTACCCGCACAAGATCCTCACCGGCCGCCGTGACCTGCTGCCGACGATCCGCCAGTACGAGGGACTCGCCCCTTTCTGCTCGATCGAGGAGTCCGAGCACGACATCATGGGCGCCGGCCACGCCTCGACCTCGATCGGCTACGCGGTCGGGCTGAAGGAGGCGATGCGGAAAGGGATCGGACTGGACGGGAGGGTCGTGGCGGTGATCGGCGACGGCGCCCTCACCGGCGGCGTCGCCTACGAGGCGCTGCACGCCGCCGGCGGGCTGCAGACCCCGATCGTGATCGTGCTCAACGACAACGGGATGTCGATCTCGCCCAACGTCGGTGCCCTCTCGCGCTACTTCAACCGGATCCGGCTCAACCCCCGCCTCTACCACGCGCGCGAGGGGGTCGAGGACCGGCTCACGAAGCTGCCGCTGGGGCTCGGCCGACGGATCGAGCGGCTGG
>JBLNAC010000228.1:0-2747 GCA_050259155.1 Syntrophothermus sp. | reverse complement strand
TCAGGTGGGTCGAGACGATTTCGCTCGGAAACGTGTCGCGGTCCACGACCACCACGTCGAGGCCGGCGCGGGCGAGCATCAGCGCGAGTGTGGATCCCCCGCAGCGAGCTCCTACGACAACCGCATCCCTTGCCTCCACCAGAGCGAGTGTAGGCGAAGCAGGGGCCGGCGCGCGCAGGCGTTGGTCGAACGCCCGCCCCTCGGCGGAGTCAGCCGGTCTCGGCCGGCGCAGGCCTCAGGTGGTGGATCTCGAAGCCCCGGTCGCGTGCGAGCCGCGCCGCGATCAGCGAGCGATGGCAGGCCTCGGGATCGCGCTCGACGCACATCAGGGCAGATCGCCTGCCACCCGCGAGGTCGACGACGGAGGCGAGGTCGACGCCGGCGAGGATCTCTCGTTCATAGCCTTCGCGGTAGGCCGGGGCGAGCACGGTGCGGCTCCTTTTCCCCTCGCCTCGGCGTGCGTCCTCCCGGTACTGGACCTGGCGCAGCTCGGTCGTCGGCGCCAGCTGCCGGAGGTGGCTGTAGGCGATGCCGGCCTCCTGTAAGCCCGCTTGCAGGCGCCGGGCGTTGGCCCAGGCGTACTCCCTGCCCCTGACCCCGCGGCGCTGGCGGACATCGAGAACCAGCTCGACGCCCTCCGCGCGCAGCGCGTCGAGGAACCCCTCGCGATCGAATCCATACACGCCGATCGTTGCGAGGGCTGGCATCCGTACAAGTATCTCCGAGCCGGTCTGCCGGCCCAGGCCCGCGTCGATCGCGAGGCCGGTGTCCGGGGAGAACAGTCAGAATCCCGGCCATGCTCACCGTCGCGGTCACCGGCCCCACCGGGGAGATCGGCAGGCCCTTCGTCGCGGCGCTCGAGCGGGCGCCCGAGGTGGCGCGCGTGATCGGGATGGCGCGGCGTCCGTTCGACATCGCGGGGCGGGCGTGGGAGAAGACGGAATACCGGCGCGGCGACGTGCTCGATCGCGACGCCGTCGACTCCTTGGTCGAGGACGCCGACGTGGTCGTCCACCTCGCCTTCTCGATCGTCGCCGGGGACAGCGAGAGCCGCGAGGTGAACCTCACCGGCTCGCGCAACGTCTTCGAGGCCGCCGCGGCAGCGGGCGCCAGGCGCCTCGTCTACACGTCCTCGGTGGCCGCGTACGGCTTCCGTCCCGGCGCGCCCGAGCTGATCGACGAGGAAGAGCCGCTGCAGAGCAACGGCCGCCATCCCTACGCGGCCCACAAGGCCGAGGTCGAGCGAGGGCTGGCCGAGGCCCTGGGGGATTCCGAAACCGACGCGTTCGTCTTTCGCCCCTGCATCGTCGCCGGGCCCGAAGCGACCCTCCTGCTCGACATGATCCCGCTGCTCGCGATCGGGCAGCGAATCCCCGGGCCGGTGCGCTGGGCCCTCGGCAGGGTGCCGGCGCTACGTCCCGTCCTGCCCGATCCCGGCGTTCCGTTCCAGCTCGTCCACCACGACGACGTCGCCACGGCGCTCTGCGCCGCCGTGATCGGCCATGGCGAACCGGGCGTCTACAACCTGGCCGGCCCCGGCCAGCTGACGATCACCGACCTCGCCCACGCGCTCGGCTGGCACGCGGTGGCGGCCCCGCATCTGGCGGTCGGCGTCGCCGCCGAGGCGGTCTCCCTGATGCCCTTCCTTCCCGACGAGGCGGCCTGGATCGAAGCCGTCCGCCGCCCCGTCCTGATGGACACGACCCGCGTGCGCCGCAGGCTGCACTGGATGCCGCACTACGACGCGCGCGAGACGCTGAGGCAGACGGTCGACGCCGTCCGCGCCCGGTAGGCGGGGATTTTCAGTCGCGCCTGCGAGACCCACCGCCGGGCGATGGCTGGCGCGGTGGCCACCACTGCGCGGGCGACCGCGTTGCGCTGTTCCTTCGCGTCGCCCTGCGCCGCAAAGGAACAGCTGGCGGCGGCTACCGGGCGAGGTCGAAGCGGTCGAGGTTCATCACCTTGTCCCAGGCGGCGACGAAGTCGCGGATGAACTTCTCCTTCGCGTCGGCGCTCGCATAGACCTCCGCCAGCGCGCGCAGCTCGGAGTTCGAGCCGAACACGAGGTCGACGCGGCTGCCGGTCCACTTCGCCTCGCCGGAGGCGAGGTCGCGGCCCTCGAAGGTCTCCGCCTCCGCCGAGGTCGGCTCCCAGACCGTGCCCAGATCGAGCAGGTTGACGAAGAAGTCGTTGCTCAGCGATTCGGGCGCCGCGGTGAAGACGCCCACCGGCGACTGCTTCGAGTTGGCCCCGAGGACGCGCAGGCCGCCGACCAGGACGGTCATCTCGGGCGCGGTCAGGGTGAGCAGGTTCGCGCGATCGACCAGGAGGTACTCGGCGGGCAGCCGGTGCCCGTTCCCGAGGTAGTTGCGGAATCCGTCCGCGGTCGGCTCGAGCACGGCGAAGGACTCGACGTCGGTCTGCTCCTGCGAGGCGTCGGTCCGTCCCGGCGCGAACGGGACCTCGATCTCGTGGCCGGCTTTGCGGGCGGCCTGCTCGACCGCGGCGCAGCCTCCGAGCACGACCAGATCGGCGAGCGAGACCCTGCCGCCGCTCTGGGCGCCGTTGAAGTCGTCCTGCACACGCTCCAGCGCGCTCAGCACCTTCGCCAGGCGCTCGGGGTCGTTGACCTCCCAGCCGCGCTGGGGCTCGAGGCGGATGCGGCCGCCGTTGGCTCCGCCGCGCTTGTCGCCGCCGCGGAAGGTCGACGCGGCCGCCCAGGCGGCCGAGACGAGCTCGGCGACCGA
>JBLNAC010000227.1:0-4722 GCA_050259155.1 Syntrophothermus sp. | reverse complement strand
CCCGCGCTGACGGTCCTCGTCGTCGGCTGCATCCACGGCGACGAGACGGCGGGGATCCGGGTGGCACGGCGGCTCGCGGATGCCGGCACCCCGCGCCGGACCGACCTCTGGGTGGTGCCGACGATCAACCCTGACGGGGTCGCCGCCCGAACGCGAGGCAACGCACGGGGCGTCGACCTCAACCGCAACTTCCCCTTCGCCTGGGCCCATCTCGGCGGCCTCGAATACTCCGGCACCGGCCCGCTCTCGGAGCCCGAGTCGCGTGCCGCCGCCCGCCTCATCCGCCGCCTCCGCCCCGACCTCACGATCTGGTTCCACCAGCCGCTGGACCTCGTCGACCTCTCCGGCGGCAACGCCTTCCTCGAGCGGCGCTTCGCCGAGCTCGTCGGCCTTCCCCTGGTCCGACTCAGCCGCTATCCGGGCAGCGCCTCCGGCTGGCAGAACCACACCTTCCACGGCAGCACCGCGTTCGTCGTCGAGCTCCCCCATGCACCCGGCGCGGCGTCGATCGCCGGCGCCGCCGCCGGCGTCCGCTCGCTCGCCGGGGAGCTCGCCGGCGCAGCCCTCGCCGGAGGCCGAGCGGTGCGCTGATGGGCGGCCTCTCCGAGATCGAGCCGATCGAGGCCGTGGCGGTCGGCGAGCGCGGCGTGCTCGAGGCGCCGCGCCTGCTCGCCGACGGCACGATCCTCTTCGCCGACCTCGCCGGCGGGGTCTTCGAGCTGGCGCCGGGTGCCGCCGAGCCGACGACGCTCGTGCCGCGGCGGCGGGGCGTCGGCGGCCTCGCCCCCCACCGCGACGGCGGCGTCGTCGTCACCGGGCGCACCGTCCTCCACGTCCGCGGCGACGAGCAGCGCGAGCTGCTGGCCCGCGAGGGCATCAGGGGCTTCAACGACCTCCACGTCCTTCCCGACGGCGGGCTGCTGGTCGGCGCCATGCGCTACGCGCCGATGGCGGGCGAGGAGCCGGTCCCGGGGGAGGTCTGGCTGCTGCCAGCAGGGGGCGGCGAGCCGGCCTCGGTCGCCACCGGCGTGACCTGGCCGAACGGGATCGGCATCTCGCCCGACGGCTCGCGGATGTACGTGTCGGACACCGCCGATGCCGTCGTCCGCGTGTTCGCCGTCGGCGGGCCGCCCGACCGCGGCGAGGCCTTCGCGAGGATGCCCGAGGGCATCGCCGACGGCCTCATGGTCGCCGAGGACGGCGGCGTCTGGGTCGCGCTCGGCACCGGCCGGGTCGCCCGCTTCGACGCCAGCGGGACGCTGCTGGAGACGGTCGCCGTCCCCTCGCCCTTCGTCGCCAGCCTCGCCGGCAGCGGCCGGGACGTCGTCATCGCCGCGCTCGGCGGCCTCTTCCGCGCCCGGGCCGAGATCGCGGCGATGCCCGTGGCGGCCGCGGCGGTCTGAGCCGATCCCTACAGGGCGACGAGCTCGCGGGCCGCGGCCTCGATCTCCCCCGCGCTCGGGATCACCATCTGCTCGAGGCTCGGGCTCTGCGGGATCGAGGTGTCGAGTGCGCCGAGCCGCCAGACGGGCGCGTCGAGGGAGAAGAAGGCGGATTCCTGGATCCGGGCGGCGATCTCGGCGCCGGCGCCGGCGGTGCGGACCGCCTCATGGACGACCAGCGCCCGGCCGGTCTTCTCGACCGAGGCGACGATCGTCTCCATGTCGAGCGGCACCAGCGTGCGCGGGTCGATCACCTCCAGCTCGACCCCCTCGGCTGCCAGCCGCTCGGCCGCCTCCAGCGCCCGCGGCACCATCAGGCCGGTGGCGACGACCGTCAGGCTCCCGCCCCGCCGCCGCACCGCGGCCTCGCCGAAGGGCACGAGGAACTCGCTGTCCTCGGGGACCGGGCCCTTCACCCGGTACATCCCCTTGTGCTCGAAGAACAGCACCGGGTTGGGGTCCCGGATCGCGGTCTTCAGCAGGCCCTTGGCGTCGGCCGGGGTCGCCGGCAGCACCACCTTGAGCCCGGGGAAGTGCATCCCCAGCGCCTCCAACGATTGCGAGTGTTCGGCGCCGACGCCGCCCAGCACGCCGGTCGGCAGCCGCAGCACCATCGGCACCGAGAGCCTGCCGCCGTGCATGTAGCGCCACTTGGCCATCTTGTGGAAGACCTCGTCGCCGGCGATCATCATGAAGTCCGCGAACTGGAGCTCGGCGACCGGGATCGTGCCGGTGATCGCCGCGCCGACCGCGGCGCCGACGATGAAGGTCTCGTTGAGGGTCGTGTCCCGGACCCGGCCGGCGCCGAACTCCTCCAGCAGGCCGCGGGTGACGCCGAAGACGCCGCCCATCCGCCCCACGTCCTGGCCCATCATCCAGACCCGCTCGTCGCGGCGCATCTCCTCGGCCAGCGCCTGGTTGATCGCCCGCCCGTAGCCGAGCGTCGGCGCCTCAGTCACTGCGCCACTGCCTTGCGCTGCGCGGAGGGGTCACACCCACACCCCCTCGGTGATCACGTCCGGGTCGGGGCCGGGCATCGCCAGCACCTGCTCCAGCGCCGCCTCGGCCTCCTCGCGGGCCTGCGCGTCGAGGCGGTCGGCCTCCGCCGCCGGCACCGACCCGCTGCGCAGGATCTCGAGCGGGTCGCGCGGCACCTCGAGCCCGTCCCCCAGGTCCTCGCGGTAGCTCTGCTTGTCGCCCTCGTAGTGGCCGCGGACGCGCAGCGTCTTCGCCTCGATCAGCGTCGGCCCCTCGCCGGCCCGGGCGCGGGCGACCGCCTCCGCGGTCGCGTCCCGCACCGCCAGCGCGTCCTGGCCGTCGACGACTACCCCCGGCACGCCATAGGCGGCGGCGCGATCGGCGATGTTCTCGGTCGGGCTCTGCTCGGCGATCGGCACCGAGATCGCCCAGCCGTTGTTCTCGCAGATCCAGACCAGCGGCAGCTTCCAAACCGACGCCGTCAGCGCCGCCTCGTGGAAGGTCCCACGCGCCGCGGCGCCGTCGCCGAAGAAGATCGCGACGACGCGGTCCTCGCCCAGCATCTGGACCGAGATCCCGGCGCCGGCGCCGAGCACGAAGCTCGAGCCGACCGTGCCGCCCTGGCCGAGCACGCCCAGCTCGGGATCCACGAAGTGGACGGTCCCGCCGCCCTTGCCGCCGACGCTGCCGCCCGCCTTGCCGAAGAGGTCGGCGAGCAGGGTGACCGGCGACATCCCCTTCGCGAGCGCGTAGCCGAGGCCGCGGTGCGCGTAGAAGAGGTAGTCGTCGGGGCGCAGGGCGGAGACGGCGCCGGCCTGCAGGCCCTCCTGCCCGAGCCCGGGATGCCAGAAGCCGCCGAACCCGTGCTCCTCGATGTAGCGGTGGAGGAGCAGCTCGATCGCGCGGATGCGCGTCGTCTGGCGGTAGAGATCGAGCTCGTCCATGGCGCTCCTCGCGGTCGGCCGACCCGCTTCGCCGGCGGCGTTCCGCCGGCGTCGTGCGACTGACCGTCCGTCCGGTTAGTCTATCGCCATGGAGGAAAGAGCCGCTGACGGCGGTCCGGCGGTCGGGGCCCGTCCCACCGAGGACGGCGCGGACGCCGGCAGGTCCGCGCTCGTCACCGGAGCCTCCAGCGGGATCGGCCTCGCGATCGCCTCGATGCTCGTCGAGGAGGGCTACGACCTGACGATCGTCTCCCGCACCCCCGACAAGCTCGAGCGCGCCGCCGCGGAGCTCGCAGGCCGCGGCGCCGCGGTCAACGCCTTCGCCGCCGACCTGCTCGACGCCGAGCGGATCGCCGCCGCCATCGCCTCCCACCGCGACCGCTTCGGCCGCCTCGACGTCCTCGTCAACAACGCCGGGATGGGGATCCACGCCGAGCTCGACGACTACCGCGTCAAGCACGTCGACCTGCAGCTGGCGCTCAACCTGCGCGCCGTGATCCTCGTCTACCGCGAGGCCGTCGACCTGCTGCGCGCCGCCGCCGCCGATCACCGCAACGCGCTGGTCGTCAACATGTCCTCGGTCGTCGGCAAGCGCGGCGCCGCCGGCCTCGGCGTCTACTCCGCCGCCAAGCACGGCCTGGTCGGCTTCACCGAGGCGATGAACGAGGAGCTCTCCGGCGAGGGGATCAAGTCCTGCGTGCTCTGCCCCGGCTTCGTCGACACCGAGCTCGCCGACTACGAGCAGAACCCGGTGCCGCCCGCGGAGATGATCCGCACCGCCGACCTCGCCGAGTCGGTGCGCTCCCTGCTCCGCCTCTCCCCCCACTGCGTCGTCCCCGAGATCGTCTTCACCCGCCCCGGCCGCGAGGCGGTGGTGAGCGGCTGATGGCCGCCGCGCCGCCCGCCGAGGGCGCCCCTGTGAAGCTCGAGCGCGAGGGGCACGTGGCGACGATCGCGCTCGCCGACCCCGGCCGCCGCAACGTCCTCGACGCGGCGATGGCGACGGCGCTGCGCCGGGCCGCCGAGAGGCTCGCCGCCGACCCCGAGGCGCGCTGCGCGATCGTCACCGGCGCGGGCAACGCCTTCGCCGTCGGCGCCGACATCAACGAGATCGAGGCCGCGAGCGACGAGGAGAACCTCGCCTACAACCGCCTGCTGCGGGCGGCGATGGACGCGGTCGCGGCGCTGCCGATCCCCACCGTCGCCGCGGTCAACGGCCACGCGATCGGCGGCGGGCTGGAGCTGGCGCTCGCCTGCACGCTCCGGGTCGCCGCGGCCGGGGCGAAGCTGGGGGTGCCGGAGGCGCGGCTCGGGATCCTCCCCGCCACCGGCGGGCTCGCCCGCCTCCCCCGCCTCGT
>JBLNAC010000226.1:0-7997 GCA_050259155.1 Syntrophothermus sp. | reverse complement strand
CGCGAGATCTCCACCTTGAGGCGCGAGGCGGGGATCTCCACCTCGTCGTGCCCGGCGCGGATCGCGTTGCGGATGCGGGTCAGGTAGTCGGCTATCGGGTCGGTCTGCATCGGCTCACCAGCTCGACTTGGTCATCCCGGGGATGTACCCCTCGTGCGCGGCCTCGCGCAGGCAGATCCGACAGAGGCCGAACTTGCGGTAGTAGGCGCGCGGACGCCCGCACCGCCGGCAGCGGTTGTAGCCGCGGGTCTTGTACTTGGGCTTGCGGCCCTGGCGGACCTTGAGTGAAGTCTTGGCCATCTCCTAGCTCTCCTCCTCGGCGCCGCTCTCGGCGGCCGTCTCCTCGCCACCTTCGGCACCGCCCTCCTCGCCCTCGGGCTTGGCGTAGGCCTCGGGGTTCTCTTCTTTCAGCTGCTCCAGCGCTTCGTGCTCGACCTCGGCCTTGAGCCGGGCCTCCTCCTTGCGCTGCTCCTCTTCTTCTGCGGCCTTCCGCGCTTCGCGCTCCTCCTGGCCGGGCCGACCCTCCTGCGCGAACGGCATGCCGAGCCCGAGCAGCAGCTCGAAGGCCTCGAGATCGGTCTTGGCCGTGGTCGTGATCGTGACGTCGAGGCCGCGCACGACGTCGACCGAGTCGTAGTCGATTTCGGGGAAGATCAGCTGCTCCTTGACGCCCATCGAGTAGTTCCCGCGGCCGTCGAAGGAGCGCGGGCTCAGGCCCCGGAAGTCGCGGATCCGGGGCACCGCGATGGCGGTCAGCCGGTCGAGGAACTCCCACATGCGGGCGCGCCGCAGGGTCACCGAGACCCCGACCGGCATCCCCTCGCGCACCTTGAAGGAGGCGATCGACTTGCGCGCCCGGCGGACGTTGGGCATCTGGCCGGCGATCGTCGCCAGCTGGCTCTGCGCGGCTTCGAAGGAGCGGGCGTCCTGTTTCTCGGTCCCGAGCCCCATGTTGAGGGTGATCTTCACCAGCCGCGGCGCCTCCATCGGCGTCGAGTAGCCGAACCTCCGCGTCAGCGCCGGCAGGACCTCCTGCTCGTAGCGCTCGCGCAGGCGCGGCGGCGGAGCCGCCTGCGAGCTCGGTGCCATCGTCGCCTCCATCAGTCGATCGCCGCCCCGCTGCGCTTCGCATACCGGACCCGCTTGCCGCCCTCGTCCCGGCGAACGCCGACCCGCGTCCCCTTGTTGCCTTTCGGGTCGAGCAGCATCACGTTGGAGACGTGGATCGGGCCCTCCTTCTCGACGATCCCGCCCGGGCTCGCGGTCGAGAGGTCGCCGCTGGAGCGCGGCCGTTCGTGGCGCTTGACCAGGTTCAGGCCCTCGACGTACACGCGGTTGCGCTTCGGCTCGGTGCGGACGACCCGACCGGTCTTGCCGGCGTCCTTGCCGCTGATGACGACCACCTGATCGTCGGTTCGGATGCGCATCGACTTCGCCATCGCTCAGAGGACCTCCGGCGCCAGCGAGATGATTTTCATGAAGTTGCGGTCGCGCAGTTCGCGCGCCACCGGGCCGAAGATGCGGGTGCCGCGCGGGTTCTTGCTCGCCGGGTCGATCAGCACCGCCGCGTTCTCGTCGAAGGCGATGTAGGTGCCGTCGGGACGGCTCAGCGGCTTGCGGGTGCGGACCACGACCGCCTGCACGACCTCGCCCTTGCGGACGCTGCCCTGAGGGCTCGCCTGTTTCACGGTGGCGGTGATGACGTCGCCGACGCTCGCGTAGCGGCGGTGCGAACCGCCCTTGACGCGGATGCAGAGCAATTCGCGCGCGCCCGAGTTGTCGGCCACCTTCAGCCTGGACTCCTGCTGGATCATCGTCCTACCTCGCCTTCTCGACCACGTCGACCAGGCGCCAGCGCTTGGTCTTGGACAGCGGGCGGGTCTCGACCACGCGGACGACATCGCCCTCGCCCGCCTCGTTGCGCTCGTCGTGCGCGTGCAGCGTGCGCGAGCGGCGGACGATCTTCTCGTAGGTCGGGTGACGGCGGGCGATGTCGATGCGCACCGTGATCGACTTGTCAGCTTTGTTGGAGACGACGATGCCCTGGCGCACCTTCGGCGGGTTGGAGGTCCGCTCGGCCGGCGGCGTGCCGGTCCCGGCGCCGGTCTTGGCGGCCTTCTTCGCGGCCCGTTCCTTGCGGCGTTCGGCGGCCTTCGCCTTGCGCCGCTCGGCGCGCCCGGCAGCGCGCTCCCCGGGGCTCTGCGACGGGCGTGCCTCATGGGGACGGCGCGATTTCCGCAGCCGCTGGCGCTCCTTCCAGGGAAGCTCGTCCTCGGGATTCGGCTCCGCCGGCGCGGAAGCCTCCGCGGCGGGAGCTTCCTCGGGCGCCTCGGCGGCAGCCTCCTCAGCAGGGGCGCCGTCCGCGGGCTCCTCTGACCGAGGAGCCTCGTCCTGGGGCTCCCGCTCGGTGCTCTCGTCTTTCTTCGTCTCGTCGTCGCTCATATCCGTCGTGTCTCTTTCTCGACGTCGATGCCGCGCTCGCGGGCCACGGTCAGCAGCCGGGCCACGTCGCGCCTGGCCTGCCCGAGCCGAGCGGTGTTCTCCAGCTCGCCCGTCGCGTGGCGGAAACGGAGGTTGAATGCCTCCTGCTTAGCGTCGATCAGCCTCGCCACCAGCTCGTCGTCTTTCAGATTGTGAACCTCGGACGCCTTCATCAGAGCTCCGCACCCTCTCGCTTGACGAATTTGGTCCGCACCGGGAGCTTGTGCCCGGCGAGGCGCAGCGCCTCGCGGGCGAGGTCCTCGGGAACGCCGGCCAGCTCGAACATCACCTTGCCCGGCTTGACGACGGCGACCCAGCCCTCGGGGTTGCCCTTTCCCGACCCCATCCGCGTCTCGGCCGGCTTCTTGGTGTACGGCTTGTCTGGAAAGACGTTGATCCAGACCTTGCCTCCGCGTTTGATCTTGCGGGTCATCGCGACGCGCGCTGCCTCGACCTGGCGGTTGGTGATCCAGCCTCGATCGAGCGCCTTGATCCCGTACTCGCCGAAGGCGACGGTGCTGCCGCCCTTGGTGTCGCCGCGCATGCGGCCCCGCATCTGCTTGCGGTGCTTGACGCGCTTCGGCATCAGCATCAGCGACGACCTCCACGCCCGCCGCCGGGACCCCGGTCGCGCTCGCGCCCACGGGAGCCGCCGCCCTGCTGGTCGCCGTCTCCTCCGGAAAGGTCCGAACGAAAGCCCTCGGGCATCACCTCGCCCTTGTTGATCCAGCATTTGACGCCGATCCGGCCGGTCGTGGTCCGCGCCTCGAAAAAGCCGTAGTCGATGTCCGCCCGCATCGTGTGGAGCGGCACGCGGCCGTCGGAATAGCTTTCGGTCCGCGCCATCTCGGCGCCGCCGAGGCGGCCCGAGACCTGGACTTTGACGCCCTTGGCGCCGGAGCGCATCGCCGAGGTCAGCGCCCGTTTCATCGCCCGCCGGAAGGCGACGCGGTTCTGGAGCTGCTCGGCGATCGACTGGGCGACCAGCTTCGCGTCGAGCTCGGGCCGCTTTACCTCGCGGATGTTCACCTTGACCGGGCTCCCGGTCAGCTTGTGCAGCTCCTTGCGCAGTGCGTCGACTTCGCTGCCGGACTTGCCGATCACGATGCCCGGCCGGGCCGTGTGAATGTCCACGGCGACCTCGCCGCGACGCTCGATGGTGATGTTCGAGAGGCCGGCATGCGAGAGCTTGTCGGTGATGTGATCACGGATCGCGAGGTCTTCCTGGAGGACGTCGGCGAAGTTCTTGTCCTCGAACCAGTTCGATTTCCAGTCGTGGATGTAGCCGACTCGGAAGCCCTCGGGGTGGATCTTCTGGCCCATCGTCAGTCCTCCGCCGGGGTCAGGGCCACGGAGATGTGGCTGGTTCGCTTGTGGATCGGCGTCGCCCGGCCCTGCGCCCGCGGCCGGTAGCGCTTCAGGGTCGGGCCCTCGTCGACCGTGATCGTCGAGATCCGCATCTCGTCACCGATCAGGTCGTGGTTGTTCTCGGCGTTGGCGGCGGCCGAATCGATCAGCTTGTGGATGTCGCGGGCGGCGCCGCGGGGAGAGAACGCGAGCAGCGCCCGAGCCTGCTCGATGTGCAGGCCGCGAACCTGGTCGGCGACGAGGCGCGCCTTGCGCGGCGCGATCCGCACGTACCGCGCGCTGGCGCGGACGATCGGCACGGGCGGCGCGGGCGGCGCGGGCGGAGCTTTCTTCCTCGCGGCGCCTGCCGCTGCGGGCTTCTCGGCGCCTTTCGGCTGCGGGGCCTTCGCGGCCTCTTTCGCGGGCTCCCTCTCGGTAGCTGGCTGTTTCGCCGCGGCTTTCCGGGGAGCGGCTTTCTTGGCAGCCGGCTTTTTCGCGGCGGCGGCTTTTTTCGCCTCTTTCTTCGCCGCCGGCTGTTTCGCCGCCGCCTCCTTGGGCTCTTTCTTCGCCGTCGGCTTTTTCGCGGCCGGTTTTTTCGGTTTGGCTTTCTTCTCTTCGTCTGCCATCGCTAGTCCCTGCCGCCGCCGTGGGAGCGGAAGTTGCGGGTGGGGGCGAACTCGCCGAGCTTGTGGCCGACCATCGACTCGGAGATGAAGACCGGTACGTGCTTCTTGCCGTCGTGGACCGCGATCGTGTGACCGACCATCTCGGGGAAGATCGTCGAGGCGCGCGACCAGGTTTTCACCATCTGCTTTTTGTTCGCCTCGTTCAGCGCTGCGATCCGTCCCATCAGGCGCTCTTCGACCCACGGCCCCTTTTTCGTCGAGCGGCCCATCAGCGGCCCTTCTTCTTGCCGCGGCGTCGGCCGCGGACGATGTAGCGGTCGGACTGCTTGCCCTTCTTCCGGGTGCGGTAGCCGAGGGTCGGCTTGCCCCAGGGCGTCACCGGGTGGCCGCCGGGAGTGTGGTGCGCCTCGCCGCCTCCGTGTGGATGGTCGACGGGGTTCATCGCGACGCCGCGGGTGTGCGGGCGCTTGCCCTTGTGGCGGCTGCGGCCGGCCTTGCCGACCTTGAGGTTCTGGTGCTCGGCGTTCGAGAGGGTGCCGACCGTGGCGCGGCAGTCCGCGCGGACCATGCGCATCTCCGAGGAGGGCAGGCGGAGCGTCACGGTGTCCCCCTCCTTGGCGACCAGCTGGATCGCGGTTCCCGCGGCGCGGCCGAGCTTGCCGCCCTGACCGGGGATTAGCTCGACGTTGTGGACGATCGTCCCCGTCGGCATCTGCCCCAGCTCCATCGCGTGTCCTGGTTTGATGTCGGCGTCGGTGCCCGACTTGACGACGTCGCCGACGCTCAGCGCGGCCGGGGCGAGGATGTAGTCCTTGAAGCCGTCCGCGTAGTGCAGGAGCGCGATGTAGCAGCTGCGGTTCGGGTCGTACTCGACCGTCGCCACCTTCGCCGGCACCCCGTCCTTGCGGCGCTTGAAATCGATCCTGCGGTATCGGCGCTTGGCGCCGCCACCGCGGTGGCGGGCGGTGACGCGGCCGTTCGAGTTGCGGCCGCCCGACTTGCGCAGGCCCTCGGTCAGCTTCCGCTCGGGCTCGGCGGCGGTCAGCTGCTCGCGCAGCGGGTAGGTCGCGAAGCGGCGGCCCGGGCTGGTCGGTTTCGTCTTGCGGTTCGGCATCCCTTTGGCTCCTAGGCGGTCTCGGCGCCCTCGAACAGCTCGATCCGCTCGCCGGGGGCGAGCTCCACGACGGCCTTCTTCCAGCCGCGGGTGCGGCCTCGCACGAGGCCGCGACGCTTCGGCTTGGGGCGGACCTTCGCGGTCCGCACCTGGGCGACGCGGGCGCCGAACACCTCTTCGACCGCCTGGGCGATCTGGGTCTTGTGCGCGCGATCGTCTACGCGGAAGGTGTACTTGCCCTCGGCGATCAGAGCGTAGCTCTTCTCCGAGATCACAGGGCGGATCAGGATCGTGTGCGCGTCCATCAGCCGAGCCGCTCCTTCAGTGTCGCCAGGGCCGACTCGGAGATGGCGACCGAGGCGGCGCCGATCACGTCGGCGACACCGGTTGCACCAACCTCGAGCACGGTGACCCGCTCGATGTTTCGGAAGCTCTTCATCGCCGCGGTCTCCTCGGCCGTGAGGACGACCAGCGTCGGCGCGTCGGCACCCCATTTGGCAAGGGCGGCCGCTGCCTGCTTGGTCGACGGCACCTCGAAGGCGGCCGCGTCGAGGACGGCGACGGAGCCGCGCTCGGCGTGGACCGAGAGGGCCGACCGCATCGCCCGGCGGCGCGCTTTGCGGTTCACCTTGACCGCGTAGGAACGCGGCTTGGGACCGAAGGCGACGCCGCCTCCGTAGCGGTTGGGGACGCCGAGCGAGCCCACCCGAGCGCGGCCGGTGCCCTTCTGGCGCCACGCCTTGGCCGTGGTGAAGGCGACCTCGCCGCGGGTCAGGGTGGAGGCCGTGCCACGGCGGCGCGCGGCGAGGTCGGCACGGGCCGCCTCGTGGATCAGCGACTGGTGGAACGGCTCGGCGAAGAGCTCCTTCGGCAGGTCGGCCTTGGTGCTCTTGCCGAGGACGGCGGCTTTAGCCATCGCTTCTCACCTCGACGATCGAGTTGCGCGACCCGGGCACAGACCCCTTGAGCAGCAGCAGGTTGCGCTCGACGTCGACGCCGGCGACCTCGAGCCCCTTCTGGGTGACGCGCTTGTTCCCCATCTGACCCGGCATCCGCATCCCCTTGAAGACGCGGGCGGGGAAGGCGCTGGCGCCGATCGAGCCGGGGGCGCGGACGTTGTGCGAGCCGTGGCTGACCGGGCCGCGGCCGAAGTTGTGGCGCTTGACCCCGCCCTGGAAGCCCTTGCCGATCGAGATCCCCGCGACCTTGACGCGCTGACCCGCCTCGAACCCCTCCACGGTCACGTCCTCGCCGATCTTGACCGGCTCATCCTCGCCGCGGCCCAGATTCTCGTCGCGGAACTCGACGAGGTGGCGCATCGGCGGCGCTCCGGCCTTCTTCAGGTGGCCTTCCTCGGCCTTGGTGAGCTTCCCCGGCTTGACCTCGCCGAACGCGAGCTGGACCGCCCGGTAACCGTCCCGCTCGGGGTCGCGGACGGCGGTCACCTTGCACGGGCCCGCTTCGATCACGGTCACGGGGACGACCGTCCCGTCCTCCTCGAAGACCTGGGTCATGCCGAGCTTCTTGCCGAGGATCGCGGCCATCAGAGCTTGATCTCGATGTCGACCCCCGCCGGCAGCGAGTCCAAGCGCTGCAGCGAGTCGACGGTTTTCGGCGACGGCTGGAGGATGTCGATGAGCCGCTTGTGGGTGCGGATCTCGAAGTGCTCCCGCGAGTCCTTGTCCTTGAACGGCGAGCGGATCACGCAGTAGACGTTCTTCTCGGTCGGCAGGGGCACCGGGCCGGAGACCGTGGCGCCGGTTCGCTCCGCGGTCTCGACGATCTCGCGGGCAGCCCGATCGATGGCGTCGTGGTCGTACGCCTTCAGCCGGATTCGGATTTTCTGTGCGGCTATTGCTGCCACGTTGCGGTCTCTTCTCTCGTCCTTCGCTTCTCGTCTTGCCGCGCGATAAGGGCGGGCCCCCTTGGTCACTGAGCCTCGCCTGCGCTTCGGCCTGCTCAGAGGGGGCGCCGCCCCGGTCGTATGTCTTTCGGTTTGTGCCGCCGCCCGGAGGCGGCGAAGGGGCGGGCCGTGGCCCGCCCCGAATGGCGCCGTCTACTCGATGATCTCGGAGACGACCCCCGAGCCGACGGTGCGCCCACCCTCGCGGATGGCGAACCGCAGGCCCTGATCCATGGCGATCGGCTGGATCAGCTCGATCGTCATCTGGACGTTGTCGCCGGGCATCACCATCTCGGTCCCCTCGGGGAGGTTGGCGATCCCGGTCACGTCGGTGGTGCGGAAATAGAACTGAGGCCGGTAGCCCGAGAAGAACGGCGTGTGACGACCGCCCTCCTCCTTCTTCAGGCAGTAGACCTCGGCTTTGAACTTGGTGTGCGGCGTGATCGAGCCCGGCGTGCAGAGAACCTGGCCGCGCGCGATCTCCTCCCGCGTGGTGCCGCGGAGCAGGCAGCCGACGTTGTCGCCC
>JBLNAC010000225.1:0-5172 GCA_050259155.1 Syntrophothermus sp. | reverse complement strand
CTTCCTGGCGGAGCCGGGTCGCCTGTTCCTTGCGTTCGGAGATCTGGTTTCCGGTGATGACCAGGAGCGCGACGCCGGCCAGGACCGCGACGAGCGCGCCGATGACGATGTAGGGGATCGGGCCGGTGCGCATCGGCGCGTGGGCGCCGGACCGCATCTCCGGCGGGATCAGGTTCACGGGGCGCATCGTCAGCTCTCCATCCCGAGGCCGAGTGGCAGCACGAGGCGGGCCGCGACGACCTCGTCGAGGCCGGCGAGAGGCGCGGGGCGCGGCACCGAGATCGGCAGCCCTACCTGCTCCTCCATCGCCGCGGCGAGACCCCGGATCGCCGAGCCGGTGCCGCATAGCGCGATGCCCGAGACCGGCACGGCGCTCTCCATAGCCCGGTAGTAGTCGAGCGAGAGGCGAAGCTCGTCGACCAGCCCGGCGACCCCCTGCTGGAGAGCTCCCCGCGCGGCCGCGACGATCTCGGGATCCCCCTCGATCGCCTCCGGGGCGGGCTCGAGGCCGACGTGCCGGAGCCACTGCTCGGCGTGCTCGAGGCTGAGGCCGCGCTCGCCGGCGAGGCGGGCGATGATCGCCTCCATCCCGGTTCCCGAGGCCCTGGTGAACAGGCAGGACCGGCCGCGGGCCACGGCGAGGTTCATGACGTCGCCGACGTTGCAGTAGAGGACCGCGTGATCCGCGGTCGACGCGCCCTCCGCACCGGCGGCCGGGGTCGCCTGCGCGGCCGGGGCCAGGGCCCGGATCATCCCGAAGGCGGAGAGGTCGATCCCGGCCGGCTCCAGCCCGGCCCGGCGCACGGGCTCGAGGAAGGCGCCGATCATGTCCCGGCGGGCGGCGATCACGACCACGTCCACCTGGGGACCGGTGCCCTCGTCGGCCGGGACGGCGCCGACGACCTGATGCTCGAGGACCGCCTGGTCGAGGGGCATCGGGATCTGCTCCTGGGCCTGGAACCGGATCGCCGCCTCCATCTCCTTCGCGTCCTGGATCGCGGGCAGCCGGAGGGTGCGGACGATCACGCGCTGGTTGCCGATGCCGAGGCGGACCTGCTTTGGCAGCTTCTGCTTTGCGTATAGCTCCTTGAGCCCGGCGACGAGGCCGTCCGAGTCGATCACTTCGCCCTCGTGGAACACGCCCGGCGGCAGCGCGCCGACGGCCGAGGCGGCTAGCTGCGTCGAGCCGTTGACCGCGACCTCGGCGACGGCGACGCTACCCGCCTCGATGCTCAGGCCGGCCAGGCTCGCCGCCTTCTTGCGCCCGATCGCCAGCGAGCCCATCGAGAGCGAGGGCCTCGGGAGTCTGATCGTCTTGGTCAGCGGCATCGTGGCGGGCATTCGGCTTCCGATCGCGTGAGCGCACCTGAGGCATCGGCAGATGCGGGCAAGACCTTTCGCCGTGCAACTACCAAGAACTAGGAAAAGGTCGAGAGGTAGAGATCGACGAGCTCGCCGCCCCAGATCAGGCCGACGACGCCCCCCAGCGCGAGGAAGGGCCCGAACGGGATCGCCCGCTTCCTGGCGCCGGCTCCTTCGCGGGCGATCAGGCACAGCCCCACGATCGAGCCGGCGAGCAGGGCGACGAGGATCGCCGGCGCGACCTCGCGGCCGAGGAAGAGGCCCATCACCGCGGCGAGCTTGACGTCGCCCAGCCCCATCCCCTTCGGGTAGGCGAGGGCGACGAGGAACATGCCGCCGCCGGCCGCCGCGGCGGCGATCGCCCGCTCCGGCAGGCTGGACGGATCGCCGATCGCCGCGATCGCCACCCCGAGCGCCGCGGCCACCAGCAGCACCCGGTTGGGGATGACGCGGCGGTCGAGGTCGGTGAGGGTGACCGCGACCAGCGTGGTGACGAAGACGAGGCCGAGGAGGACTTCGGCCGGGTCGCCCCAGAGGACGGCGACCGTCGCCGCGTAGAGCGCGCCCAGGACGATCTCGGTCAGCGGGTAGCGGGCCGAGATCCCCTCCCCGCAGCACCTGCTGCGCCCCCGCAGCAGGGCCCAGGAGAAGACCGGGACGTTGTCGTAGGCGGCGATCTGCGTGCCGCAGGTGGTGCAGCGGGACCTGGGCGCGACGATCGATTCGCCGCGGGGCACGCGATGGCCGACGACGGTCACGAAGCTGCCGGCGGCGAGGCCGCCGAGGAAGGCGAATATCAGGGTCGGCGTCACGCTCACCCACCTTCGATCGGCGTGCTCGTATCGACCTCGATCCGGGCCGGGTAGGACGGGTGGTCGTACATGAAGGAGAGGGCTTCCGCCGCCGTCCCCGCCCGTTCGACGCTGAGCGCGACCCCGAGCCGGTCCCCGGCCGGGATCGTGTAGGGGGCGCCGTTGAACGCCATCGTCAGGCGAATCCTTTCCCATGCCGCGTAGGGCCAGGCGCCGGGTGGAGAGTAGGTCCAGTAGGCGGTCCCGCCCAGGGTGTTGGTCAGCAGCGTGTCGGTGGCCACCGGCGGGGATCCCGTTTCGTGGCGCTTGAAGAGGTAGACGCACACCTTCCCCGGCGCGGTCGAGTGATTGAGGGAGACGCTGTAGAACTGGAGCGTCACTTTGCCGGTCATGGCGAAGCTCGCCGCCATCGGGTCCGTCACCCACCGGTGCACCTGCGACTCGGGATGCGTGGTCCCGGTGGGAACGTAGTGGCACCCGTTGGTGTCGTCTTTGCGGATCTGCACTCCCGTCCCGGCGTCGGGGCTGGTGTCCAGGTAGAAGTCGTTGGAGTAGTCGTATTCGGGGGGATTGGCGGGGTTTTCCGGTTCGGGGTCGGGCGGGCTTCCGAGCACGAGCGCGTCGGGCGCCCCGAGGGTCGTCCCGGTCTGCGGCCCGCTCGCGCAGGTGCCCATCGTGTTGTGGAGGAGATGGTTCGCGGTGATTTCCTGGCGCACCGTCGTCCCCGAGGGGGAGCAGGGGGTGTCGGTCAGGTAGAACTGCTGGGCGGTGACGACGCTTCCTTCGGGCCCAGGGGCGGGATTGCTTTCGGAGTTCTTCGTCGGGTCGATGAACGCCGACTGCACTTCGTAGTAGCCGCGTTCGCCCGATTCGTTGCCGCCCTTCGTCAGCTTCACCGCGACGACGATCTGCTTGTAGTCCTGTTTGCCCGGGCAGCTCGCTTCCGGGCATTTTTCGTCGTTGCGCCAGACGACGTACCGGTAGACCTTCCCGCTGACGTCGCCGTTGGTGAAGGCGACCGGGCCGGGGGCGACGACCCCCCCTTCGACGGCTCCGCCGCCGTAGAGGCTGCCGCCGTTGACGACGAGTTCGCGGTAGTTGCCGGGCGGTTCCCGGGTTAGGGCGAAGGTTCCGTTGGTCACCCGGTTGTTGGGGCTGAGGAGGTTGGTCGAGTGCGCCGGGGCGGCGGTCAGCGCGAGCTTCTTGCCTTCCAGGCTGCGGAGGTACTCGAGTTCCTGTTCGGCGTACTCGAGCGCGACCTGGCTGGCCTTGGCGCGATGGGCGTTCCGCGCCGCCGCCGAGAGCAGCCCGAAGGTCGTCAGGGCGGCGATCGCGAGGATCAGGATCGCGACCAGCACCTCGATGAGGGTGAAGCCCGCCTCGTCTCTGCTCGTCGAGCGGCTCATCAGTACCCCAGGGTCGCGTTGCGGAGGCTCGCCCCGTCGGACACGGTCAACGGCGCCGTCCCGCCCGAGCTCGGGATCTGGAGCGTGATCTTCACGTAGGTGGCCGCGGCGGCGCTCGGGGAGTAGGAGAAGACCTGGTTGCTGTTGATGCCGCCGAAGACCCTCACGGCTTTCCCGGTCGTGGTGCCGGGGGCCGTCTCCTTGCGGGTGCACGAGGTCGTCGAGCATTCGAGGGTGATCCGGCATTTGATCGCCTGCGTCGTGCTCGCCAGGGCTTCGGTCCCGCCGCAGGTCGCGTGCCGCACGTAGCCTTCGAACGAGATCCTGCTCGGGGTCGCTTCCTTGACGACGATGCCGTTGCGCAGTTCGCGCGTCCAGCGTTCGAGCACCCAGCGGGCGGTCGTCACGCTCTGCGCCTGGGCGCTGATCTTGGGCTGGTCGCGGACCGCGCTTATCACCAGCGACGCGACCGCGCCCATCACCACCACGCCCATCGCCGAGGCGACGAGAAGCTCGACCAGTGTGAAGCCGCCCTGATCCCGGCGCAGTCTCCGCAGCATCGTCAGCCCACCACCTTGAACCTGCGCTTGACGAGCGTGGCCGCCGGCGCCCCGATCGCATTGACGGCCTTCAGCGAGAAGACATGCCCTCCCGGCCTCAGCTTCTTGACCTTCGTGGGCGACTCGCACCCGGCCCAGCGACCGCGGTCGAGGCGGCAGAAGAACTTCGTGCCAGGCTGGCCGGTCGCGTCGGTGAACTGGAAGACCGGCCGGCGCTGCCTCGTCTTGGAGGCCGGCCCGAAGGTGATGCGAGGCAGCGGCGTCGAGTAGGAGACGGAGCCCTTGCCGCCGCCTCCGCCGGAACCTCCGCCTCCGCCGGACCCGGAGCCGCCGCCTCCGCCGGATCCCCCTTCTCCCGGTGGCGGGGCCGGTTCTTCCTGGCGGTAGGAGATCGGTTCCGAGCACGCCGAGACGATGCCTTCGGCCTCGGCGGTCGCCCGGAAGCTCGTCGTCGACCCCGGCAGGACCGGCGCGGTCACGGTCAGCCCGGGCGAGCTCAGTTCCGTCGCGCTGCCCTGGGCGACCGGTTCGCCGGAGCAGTCGAAGGTCTTGTAGACCTTGACCAGGGATCCGGCGGTGGCTTGGCCGAGGACGGCGGGCGTCAGCGTCGAGCCGGGCGATGCCGGGTTGGTCGCCTGCAGCGTCGGCGGCGGCGGGCCGAGCGGCAGGGCGTTCTTCGCGGAGACCAGCAGCGTGGCGCCGGAGGCGCTCCAGGCGTAGACGTCGGCTTCGGTGTCGATGTCGCCTTCCGTGAGCCGCTCCTGGGTCGCGAAGAAGGCGCGCCCGCCATCGGCGGACACGCCGTGCAGACCAACCGGGAAGGCGCCGTTGCCGTTGATCTGGCCGGTCGAGACGAGGACGGTTTCCGTGCCCGAGCGCATGTAGACGTCGGCGCTCGTGTCGGTGTCCTGGGCGACGAGCGACCCGGTGGTCCCGAAGAAGACCCGGGAGCCGGCGGCCGCCGCGCCCGCCAAGCTCGGGTCGGCCGCGGCGCTGGAGTCCCCGGGGCCGGTGGAGAGCAGCGTCGTGGTA
>JBLNAC010000224.1:0-2635 GCA_050259155.1 Syntrophothermus sp. | reverse complement strand
CTGGCCACCTCCACATGGGCCACGTGCGGGATTACGCGATCGGCGACGCCTACGCGCGCTTTCGCCGGGCCCGCGGCGACGCCGTGCTGTTCGGCTTCGGCTTCGATGCCTTCGGCCTGCCAGCCGAGCTCGCCGCGATCGAGAGGCAGGTGCTGCCCGCCGATTGGGTGCGGCAGTGCGGCGATCGGATGCTCGACCAAATGAAGCGGCTCGGCCTCTCTTTCGACTACGACCGGGTCTTCTACAGCTCCGATCCGGGTCAGTACCGCTGGACGCAGTGGCTGTTCCTGACGCTGCTCGAGATGGGCATGATCTATCGCGACGACGCCACCGTCGACTGGTGCGACACCTGCCAGACGACCCTGGCCTCGATCCAGGTCGAGAACGGAACCTGCTGGCGCTGCCACAACGAGGTGCGGCTGATCCGGCGCCCGACCTGGTTCCTCAAGATCACGGACTACCTCGAGGAGAACGACGCCAACACCGAGCGGCTGCGCGACTGGGACGAGCTCTCGCTCGCCACCCAGCGCTACATCCTCGGACGCACCGAGGGGGTCGAGATCGACCTCGCCGGGAGCGCCGGCGAGGTGACCGTGTTCAGCCCCCATCGCGGCGGCCTCGGCCGCGCCGCCTTCGTCCTGCTCTCGCCGCGGCACCCCGACGTCGACCGCTGGGCGGTGAGCGAGGAGGCACGCGAGCAGCTCGAGCAGATGCGCTCGGGCGGCTGGGAGCGGAGCGCGCGCGCCGCCCGCTCGGTCCCCGTCGTCGACACCGGCTCCTCGCTTACCGGGCTCGACGGCAGCGAGCTGCCGGTGCTGGTGTCGCCGCTCGTCGACGCCCGCTTCGGACCCACCGCGGCCCTCGGGATCCCGGCCATCGACGAGGCGGACCGCGAGATCGCCGCCCGGGTGGACCGGGTCGAGCACGAGGAGGGCGGGGAGGAGGCGGAGGAGGCCGCCGACGCGCCGCTGCCCGACGCCGCGCGGGAGACCAAGCGCTACCGCGCCAACGACTTCTCGATCTCGCGCCAGCGCTCCTGGGGGACGCCGATCCCGATCGTCCACTGCGAGCGATGCGGGGCGGTCCCCGTACCGGAGTCCGAGCTGCCCGTGGTCCTGCCCCGGGACCTGAGGCCCCGGGCGGAGGGCAACCCGCTGGCCGAGCGGCCCGACTTCGTCGACCTCGCCTGCCCCCGCTGCGGGGGCGAGGCGGTGCGCGAGACCGACACCCTCGACTGCCATTTCGACGCCCTCTTCCTCTGGGTCCCCGCGGCGGTGCCGCCGCCCGCGCGCGCGGAGCAGATGTTCACCCACCCAGATCTGCGCGAGTGGCTGCCGGCTGAGCGCCTCGTCGCCGGGGGCGACTCCGGCGGCTTCGTGTTCGACCAGCGGATCGTGACCAAGGCCCTGCGCGACCGCGGCGTCTTCTCCTTCATGGCCGACGGGGAGCCCTTCGCCGGCTGCCTCTTCCACGAGATGGTGATCGCCGACGGGCGCAAGATGAGCAAGCACCTCGGGAACGTCGTCGACCCCGACGAGCTCGTAGAGGAGTACGGCGCCGACACCGTCCGCTTCGCCGTCCTCTACGCCGCCGGGCCGGCGAAGACGCTCAACTGGAGCGACGGCGCGGTGCGCTTCGCCAGCCGCTTCCTGCGCGGCGTCTGGACCTATGCGCAGGACCGCTTCGCGGCGCTCGAGGGCCACCGCCACGATCCCGAGGCCGCCGCCGACACCGAGCACATCCGCGACCGGCTGCGCAAATGGTGCGAGAACGGCCTCGAGCGGATCACCGCCGACGCCGCCGATCTGCAGATGCACAAGGCGCTGCGCAACCTCACCCGCCTCTTCGAGCGGATCCAGGACTTCGAGAAGCGGGTCGCCAAGCGCCGCGGCCAGCTCGACCGCGCCGATGCCGAGGCCCAGGTGGCGGCGCTGATCCTCCTGTTGCAGGCCCTGGCGCCGTTCGTGCCCCACTTCGCCGAGGAGCTGCTGATCGCCTCCGGCCGCGAGGACGCCCGCGAGCTGTTCGAGACCTGGCCCGACGCGGCCCGGATCCCGGTCAGGGCCGGGGCGGCTGCCTGACCTCGAAGCCGCCCGCGCCCGGGGCCCATGAGATGCCGGCGCAGAGCTCGGCCGGCGTCGTCCCGAGCGAGCCCGCCAGCTTCACGATCGTGCCCAGGCGCGGCTCGCGGCCGGCGCGCTCCAGCAGCGAGATCTCGGTCCGGTGCAGATCGCAGCGGTGTCCCAGCTCTTCCTGGGAGATGCCGGCCCTGGTCCGGGCCCGGCGGAGGTTCGCCGCAAAGCGCTCCTGGGGGCTCACGCGCGGAGCTTCTCACAGACGACAGGTTTCCTCGTTCACGGCGGAGGCCGCGTCTTCCGCTACCTTCCTGTTGCAGCTTCCCGATCGGTTTTCGATTTCTTCGCTCAACAGGCGATCGAGCGCCGATACACCATGAGTCATACCGACGCGAAATCGCAACAGCGCCCCCTCGTCCACGGCCCCCGGGCCCTGGCCGTCGGCGGCAGAAGGAGGAGTCATGAGCGACGCGGTTGATCCGCAGCTGGCTGGGCCCGAGGGGCCCCGGACCAGGTCCGTCGCGACCGAACTCGTCTGCCGCGACTGCGGGTACCGGACT
>JBLNAC010000223.1:0-7522 GCA_050259155.1 Syntrophothermus sp. | reverse complement strand
CGTCGCGCAGAGCACCGCCACCCATTCGCCGCCGGGGAGGCGGAAGGGGCGCGGCGTCTCGGGGTCGCTGCGCCGCAGCGCCACCACCGCCGGGAACATCAGCAGGTAGGGCATGAGGAAGATCACCGAGGAGGCGGCGAAGATCGCGAAGTAGAGCGAGTCCTGGGTGTTGATGAAGAGCGCGCTGACGACCAGGACCGCGGTGGAGATGATCCCGGTGACGACGAGCGCGGCGACCGGCGTGCGGTGGACCGGATGCTCGCGGCCCAGCGGCCGGGGCAGCTCGCCGGCGTTGGCCGCCTCCACCGCCGAGCGGTTGGACCCCATCGTCCAGGTGGTCATGTTCGTGAAATAGGTGTAGAGGGCGCCGACGCCGAGCACGTAGACGGCGCCCTTGGCGACTCCGCTGGAGCCGAAGATGACTTCGAAGGTGTCGATCAGCCCCTGGACGAGTTCGAGCTTGGAGAGCGAGAGGGCGAGCAGGATCCCGATCGTCGCGAACAGGTAGAGGAAGGCGATCGCCGCGCCCGATGTCAGCAGGGCGCGGGGGATGTCGCGCTCGGGCCGCTTCACCTCGCCGGCCATGCTCGAGACCAGCTCGAAGCCCATCAGCAGGTAGATGATCACCGGCAGGAAGGACTTGGCGACGTTGAACGAGGGGAGGAAATCGGAGCCGTGGATCGAGTTGGCGGTCCCGTGGCGGGCGGCGAAGACGACCCCCCCGACCCCGAGCGAGAAGATGATCGCCATCTTCAGGATCGCGCCGACGTTGTTGACCCACTTGCCGATTTCCAGGCGCATGATCCCGACGCCGACCACCGCCCAGGAGAGCGCGACTGCCATCAGGACCTGGGGCCACTTGCCAGCCGGCCAGTCGGTCCAGTCACTGATGAAGAGCTGGCAGAAGACCCCGGCGAAGAGGAGGAAGACCGACGGCATCCAGAGCGCCACGTTGACCCAGTACCAGTAGGTCGTCCGCGCCGCCCAGCGGCGCCCGAAGGCGCGCTTGACCCAGACGTAGATGCCGCCCTGTTCCGGGTAGGCGGTCGCCAGCTCGGCCGTGATCAGCCCGTAGGGGACGAGGAAGAAGACGATCGCCAGCAGCCACCAGGCGATCGTGCCCGTCCCGATCGAGGCCGAAGCCGTCAGCTGGTCGATCACGAGCATCGCCGAGACCGTGAACAGCGTCACGTCGAGCAGCCCCATCACCTTGCGCCTACCGGTCATCGCTCCTCCTCATGGTCGGGCCGAGGCGGCCTCCCAACCGACCTGGCCGAGGTAGCTGTGGATGCGTCCCTCGAATTCACGCCGCGTGCTCTCGTCGGCGAGCGGCTTCAGCGTCGGATAGGTCAGCCAGACGAGGATCCCCTTCTCGGCGTGGAAGCGGTTCTCGGCCTGGTCGAAGACGATCGAGCGCGGCCCGTCGATCACCGCGTCGGTGACCTCGACGCCACGGGAGGCGGGCAGGCAGTGCATGAACTTGGCGTGCGCCGGGGTCCGCTCCATCAACGCCTCGTTGACCTGGTAGCGCGGCATGAAGGCGGCGCGGCGCTCCGGGATCTCGTCCTCCTGGTCGACCCACCACCAGAGGTCCGTGTAGACGAAGTCGGCGCCTTCGACGGCTGCCTCGACGTCGTCGGTGACGGTCACGGAGCCGCCGGACGCGGCGGCGTTGGCCTCCGCGATCCGCACCCACTCGGGCGGCGCCTGGTAGGGCTCGGGGGCCGCGTGGACGAAGCTCATCCCGAACTGCGTCGCGATGAACATCGTCGAGCTGCAGACGTTGGTCCGGTCGCCGACGAAGACGACCGTGCAGTTGTGCAGGCTGCGACCGGTCGGCAGGTGCTCGCTCATCGTGAACAGGTCGCAGATCGCCTGGGTCGGGTGGTTGTAGTCGGTGAGCCCGTTGATCACCGGCACCTCGGCGGCCGCGGCCAGCTCGACCACCGTCTCGTGGGCGAGCGTGCGCGCCTCGATCACGTCGCACATGCGCGAAAGGACCCGCGAGGTGTCGGCGATCGACTCGCGCTTGCCGAGATGGATCTCGCCCGGCTTGAGGTAGAGCGCGTGCCCCCCGAGCCGGGTCATCGCGACCTCGAAGGAGACGCGGGTGCGGGTCGAGGGCTCCTCGAAGATCATCCCGAGGGCCCGGTCGCGGAGCAGCTCGGGCAGGGCCCGGGCGCGGTCGGCTTCCTTGAGCAGGAGGATCAGCCCGACCAGCTCGCTCAGCTCCTCCCGCGAGAAGTCCTGGGTGTCCAGGAAGTGCTTCACCAGTGGCGATTCTGTGCCGCCGGCAGGCCGACGACATCGGGTGGCGACCGGCGGATTGCCGGGGCTAACTACTTACGCGGACGCGCCGCGCGGCGCGCGCGGCGGCTGCCTAGCCGGCCTCGGCGAGCTTCTCGTCCAGCTGGCGCCGGATCCCGTCGCAGACCGCTTCGGTCTCGGCGTTGTAGCGCTCGGCCGCGAGGACGCCGAGCAGCACCTCGGCGTCGGCCCTGTCCAGCTCGAGGGTGATCGTCTGCTCGCTCATCGTTCCTCCGGTTCTGGGTGTGTTCGGTTCAGCCGGTCGACGCCAGCTCCAGTGCCCGCAGCACCTGTTCGACGTCGGTGACCGAGATGATCCCCGCCTCGCCGGCAGGGCCGACGACGACCGCCCTGCCGACGCGGCGGAAGGCGGGGCGTTCGAGCAGCTCGGCGACGTCCTGGTGCTCGTCGATCAGCAGCTCGGGATCGCGCTCGGCGACGTCTGCCACGGGGGTGGTCTGACGGCGGTCGGCCGGGACACGCTGCAGGGTGGGGAGGTCGACGAGGCCGGTGGGGCGCTCGCCCTCGACGACGGGGAAGGCGGCATAGCGGTAGCGGATGAAGTAGTCGTCGATCGCGTCGGCGACGCTGGTGGAGGCGGGGATCGTCACCGCCGGCGAGGACATCAGCCGGCCCGCCTCGCGCCCGGTGAAGGCCACGCGCAGCCGCAGGCCCCGCTCTTCGGCCTTGGCGGCGACGATCACGAAGAAGACGACGATCGCCAGCCAGAGCCCGCCGGGGGCGCCGGAGAACGCCCCAAGGACGCCGAGGGCGATCATCCCGAAGCCGAGTCCGCGGCCGATCGAGGCGGCGATCGCGGTCGCCCGCTGCACGTCGCCCACTCGCCCCCAGATCAGCGCCCGGGTGACGCGGCCGCCGTCGAGCGGGAAGGCGGGGATGAGGTTGAAGACGAGGATCGCCGCGTTGATGATCGCCTGGTACTCGATCACCGCCTTCACCGCTTCCGGCGCCGAGCTCGGTAGCGCGACCGCGACGGCGCCGAAGGCGGCGGCGATCACCAGGGTGACGGCCGGGCCGGCGATCGCGAAGCGCAGCTCGGCCCCGGCCGTCTTCGGGTAGCCGGCCATCCGGGCCACGCCTCCCAGCAGCCAGAGGTCGATCTCCTCGATCTCGACGCCGTTGCGGCGGGCGACGATCGCGTGGCCGAGCTCGTGCAGGAGGATGCTGGCGAACAGGAGCAGCGCGCTCAGCAGGCCCAGCGAGTAGGCCGCGACCGGCGCGATCCCGTCCACCCGTTCGGGGTAGTAGACGGCGCCCAGCGACCAGGTGATCAGGGCGACGATCAACAGCCACAGCGGCTGCACCCCGATCGGGATGCCGGCCAGCCGGCCGAGCCGGACGCTGCGGATGTTCACGGTTCGCTCACGATCACAGAGCGGTCGGGTAGGTCTCGGGCGGTTCTCCTGCCTCCCAGCCGGCGGTCCGCTCGAGCGGCTCGACCGCGCGGGTCTCATCGACGTGTATCACGGCGTCGAACTGGCCGGCAAGCCGGGCGGAGAAATAGTGGCTGGCGCGCTCGGTCTCCGGCCGGTAGATCACGCCGATCGCCCGCTCCAGGCGCGGCTCGAGGAGCAGTCGAGATGCATCCTCCCCGTGCAGGTCGAGCAGGAATCGGGACTCCCCGAGCTCGTGGAAGAGCTTCTCGTAGCTGTCGGGAAGGGCGGGGCGGACCCGCTTGCGCTCGGCCGGCGCGTCCCAGGACGAGGCGGCGGTGACGGTGCCGGTGTAGGTCGTGAAGCCGACCAGCGCCACGTCCTCGGGCCAGCGCTCGCGCACCAGCTGGCCGAGGTTCAGCTCGCCGCGGCGGCTCATCGCCGTCATCCGCGCGTCCCCGATGTGGGAGTTGTGCTCCCAAACGACGAGGCGGGGCGGGCCGTCGAGCCGGCCGAGATGGGAGACGAGCCTTTCGAGCGTGTCCATCATGTGGCGATCGCGCAGGTTCCAGGAGGACTCCGGCGCGCCGAACATCGAGCGGTAGTACTGCTCGGCGCTGGCCACCAGGCGCGCGTTCTGCTCGGCGTAGAACTGCTCGTCTTCGGCGGCGATCCCGTCGCGGCGGAGATAGGCGTTCCCGAGCCGCTGCAGCTCGGTCAGCTGGGCGACGACCCCGGACTGGCAGGACTCGGTGATGCCCAGCGTCGCGGCCCGGCCGTAGGCCTGCGCGCCGCCGAACTGCTCGAAGCACGCGTAGCGCTCGCGGGCGCGCTCGGCGGCGGGGGGGTCGAGCCGCTCGAGGTAGGCGATGACCTCGGAGACCGAGGCGCCGAGGCTGTAGAGATCGAGGCCGAAGAAGCTCGCGCTCCGCTCGAAGCCCACCGCCTCGTTGTGGGCGCGGAGCCAGCCGATGAAGTCGAGAACCTCGGCGTTGCGCCACATCCAGGTCGGGAAGCGGCGGAACCCCCGCAGCGCCTCCTCCGCGTCCCCGTCCTCGGGGGCGCCGTGCACGTAGCGGTTGACCCTGTAGGCGTCCGGCCAGTCGGCCTCGACCGCGACCCCGTGGAACCCGTGCTCCTCGATCAGCCGGCGGGTGATCCGCGCCCGCTCCCGATAGAACTCGTGCGTCCCGTGGGAGGCCTCCCCGAGCAGGACGACGCGCGCGTCCCCGATCCTCGACAGAAGCCGGTCGTAGTCCCCCTCGGCCCCGCTCAGCGGCTGGAGCTCACGCAGCAGCGTCCGCTCGGGGCTGAAGAGCATCGAGCACCTCCTCGTCGGAGACCTGCGAGAAGTCGAGGTAGGACTGGCTGACGCTCCGCAGATTTCCCGGGGCGCGCAGGCAGACGACCTCGTCCGCCTCGGCCTCGAGGCGCTGCAGGGCATCGGGCGAGCAGACCGGCACGGCCAGGACGAGCCGGCGCGGGCGCTGGTGGCGAGCTGCTCGCAGCGCCGCCGTATCGGTGACGCCGGTGGCGACGCCGTCATCGACGACGATCACGGTTCGGTTGGAGAGGTCGAGCGGCTCGCGGTCGGCGCGATAGGCGTGAACCCGCCGCCGCAGCTCCTCCGTCTCGCGGGCGACGATCTCTTCGAGTTCCCCGTTGTTGATCCGCAGCACCGCCGCCGCCTCGTGGTCGACGACGCAGGTCCCGTCCTCCGCCAGGGCGCCGATCCCGAACTCGGGGTTGCGCGCGGTCGCCAGCTTGCGGACGGCGAGGATCTCCAGCGGCGACCCCAGGGCGTCGGCGATCTCGGCAGCGACGGGGACGCCGCCGCGCGGAAGGGCGACGACGACCGTGTCGGACCCCGCGAGCCCGGCCAGGCGCAGTGCCAGCCGGCGACCGGCGTCGCGGCGGTCGGCGAAGGCCTCGTTGGCGGCTTCGAAGTCGATCGATGGCACGGCTCCTCCTCTCGTGTGATCCACCATCCTCGATGCCGTGCGGGTTGCTGCCATCGGGGGAATCCACTCGCGCGGGCTGCGGCTAAACCCCGATGTCCCGGCGCCTTCCCAGACCGCGCCGACGAGGCCATACTCCGGGACATGAAGATGAACAAGCTTTTCGACAAAGCCAAGAAGGCCATCGACAACAGGGGCGGCATGGAGAGCCTCAAGGAGGACGCGGCCGAGCTGAAGGACGTCGCGAAGGGCAAGGGCAGCCTCTCGGAGAAGGCGAAAGCGGCGGCGGCCGCTATCAAGGAGCCGGGGGCTCCGGGCTCCAAGCAGGCCGACGAAGTCGCTGGCGATTCCGACAAAAGCTGAGCGGGCTCCCCCCGTCGGGGGGTTGACTCCCCGCCGGGACCTCGGTCTAGTAGGCGGCGAATGGCGACGATCATCCACTTCGTCGGCGGCGACCAGGTGATGGTCCGCGAGGACGAGGCCGAGGTGCAGGCCGTGTTCGTCGAGGCGGGAGGCCGGCCGGCCGCCCTGACCCACCACCGCTCGGGCAACCCGGTCTTCGTCAACCCCGCGCAGGTCACCTTCTGGCAGGGGCGCGGCGCCCGCGCCAAGCGCCCCCGCGCCGCCACCGTTCAGCTGGGGCCGTCGGCCGGCTTCCAGTTGGGGCAGAGGTAGGCCTCCTCGAAGCCGGCGCGGAGGATGTTGCGATAGCTGCCGGCCGGGCGATCCTCGGCCCGCTGGCCGGTCTCGACGAAGAGGGTCTCGCAACCCGCCTCCGCCGCGTCGAGGATGCGCTGCCGCAGCAACGCAAGCTGGCAGCCTCGCCGCCGCGCCGTCTCCAGCGTCGCTCCGATCCCGAGGGCCGCGAGGCCCGCGTCGATCAACATCGCTCCGCAGGCTGCGACCTCGCCGTCGACGCGGGCGACGTAGCAGCTCCAGCCATCGCGCCCCGGCAGGGCAGCGAACAGGGTGGCGGCCCAGACGGGCAGCCCGAATCCGGTCGCGGCGATCGTCCCGAACGGGGCGTCGCTGCCGGCCTCGAGTCGGATCACCTCGACGTCGGCGGGAGCCCGGAACCGCGGTGGGTGGCAGTCGCGGACGAATTTCATCCAGGCGTAGCCGGGCTGGAATCCCTCTGCCGCGAGGAGCCGCTCCGCGGCCGCCGTTTCGGGCAGGTCGGGCGTCACGGGCAGGCAGGGGGAGATCTCGCGCTCCCGGCTCCAGGCGAGGGCCGCGGCCAGATGGCCGCCGTCGACGGCGCCCGGCTCGGTCGCGCCGAGGATGAGGTTGAGCATCGAGACCCGCCCCAGGTCGCCGACGACGCTCGCCTGCACGGGACCGAAGCGAGCCAGCTCGAGGCCGTGCTCGACCGCCACCGCCGGCGCGACCGAATCCCAGATGTCACCCCAGAAGCGGCGCTCGATCGCGTCGAGCCTCAGCGGCTCATAGGCAACCCCGCCCGGTGTGGTTCGCTCCCCGGACATTCCAGCTGAGGATAGGCCAGGCAGCGACGGCCGGCGAGCGCTGTCATCTGTCAGCCTGGTTGCGTGGAGACGGCGACGGCCACCTCGGCGGGGACGCCCCGGGCGCGGGTGCCGGAGGATCTCGTCATCGTCCTCTTCGGCGCCACCGGCGACCTGGCGAGGCGCAAGCTGCTGCCGGGGATGTTCCATCTTGCACGGGCGGGGCTGATGCCCGAGCGATTCCGGATCGTCGGCGCCGCCCGCCGCGGGGGCGGGCTCGACGCCTTCCGCGAGCTGGCCCGCGAGGCGGTCGAGGCCTCCGGCCGTCGCGCTCTGGACCGCGAGCAGTGGGGACGCTTCGCCGCCTCTCTGCGCTTCGCCGCCGTCGGCGAGGGCCTCG
>JBLNAC010000222.1:0-3621 GCA_050259155.1 Syntrophothermus sp. | reverse complement strand
TCGACGTCACCGAGCAGATGCTGCGCAACTTCATCAAACGGGTCCACAGGTACCGCTTCTCCCACCCCCGCGTCGTCGTTTGCGTCCCCTCGGGGGTCACCGGGGTCGAGAAACGGGCGGTCGAAGAGGCCTGTCTCTCCGCCGGCGCCAGCCGCGCCTACCTGATCGAGGAGCCGATGGCGGCGGCGATCGGCGCCGGGCTCCCGGTCGCCGAGGCGACCGGCTCGATGATCGTCGACATCGGCGGCGGCACGACCGAGGTCGCGGTGATCGCGCTCGGCGGCATCGTCGTCTCGCAGTCGATCCGGATCGCCGGCGACGAGCTCGACGAAGCGATCGTCAGCCACTGCAAAAGGGCCTACAAACTGGCGATCGGCGACCAGACGGCGGAGAGGGTGAAGGTCGAGGTCGGCTCCGCCTCCCCGCTGGAACACGAGCTGGAGGCCGAGATTCGCGGGCGCGACCTGGTCTCGGGCCTGCCGAAGACGGTAACCCTGGGCTCCGCGGAGGTGCGGGAGGCGCTCGAGGAGCCTGTCCGCAACATCGTCGAAGCGGTCAAGGAGACCCTCGACAGGACTCCGCCCGAGCTGGCGGGTGACATCATGGAACGCGGCATCACCCTCGCCGGCGGCGGAGCTTTGCTGAAAGGCTTAGAGCAGCGCCTCCGCGACGAGTGCCAGATGCCCTGCCGACTGGCAGAGTCGCCGTTGACCTGCGTGGCGATCGGCTCGGGCAAATCGCTCGAGGAGTTCGAGGCGATTCACCGCGCCCGAGGGAAGAACCAGCGAGCCTAGGTTCAGCACGTGTATCGAAAGCAAGTACGCCGTCGCCGAGCGGTGCTGGCGCTTCTGATCGTCGGCTCCTTCGCGCTGCTCACCGTCACCTACGGCCAGGGCTCCAACGGCTTCCAGCGCGGCGTCAGCGCCGTCTTCAGCCCGATCCAGTCCGTCGCCGACCGTGCCCTGAAGCCCGCCCGCGACCTGGTCAACTGGTTCGACGAGACCTTCGAAGCGAAGGGGGAAAACGCGAAGCTGCACGCGCAGCTGGAAGCCGCGCGCGAAGAAGCGGTCGGGGCCAAGGCGGCGCTGGCCGAAAACAGGCAGCTGCGCGGGCTGCTGGGGCTCGACCGCAGCGGCGCCATCCCCTCGGGGTACGAACCCGTCACCGGCCGCGTCGTCGGCCGCTCGCCGAGCGTCTGGTTCGCCGACGTCACGATCGACGTCGGCAGCGGCGACGGTGTCCGGGTGGGCGACCCTGTCGTCAACGGCGACGGCCTGGTGGGGACGGTGACGGCGGTGGACGGCGGCTCCTCGAAGGTGACCCTGATCGCCGACGGCACCAGCGCCGTCTCGGCGAAGGTCGTGCCGCTCGGGGTCCAGGGGCTGATCCGTCCCGTCGTCGGCGAACCGGAACGGATGATCCTCGATTTCATCGACTCGACCAAGCACCTGCACAAGGGCCAAGACGTCGTCACCGCCGGCTGGCGGGCGGCCGAAATCGAATCCTCCTTCCCGCCCAACATCCCGATCGGCGAAGTGGTGAAGGCCTCGATCGTCGAGCAGGAGGCCCAGCAGCAGGTCGAAGTCCAGCCGTTCGCCGACCTGCGCGACCTCGACATCGTCCAGGTCCTGACCGGAGGAGCGCGGAGTTGATCCTCACCCCGAAGATCGTCCTCAGGCTCGTGCTGATCTGCTTCGTCGGGGTGCTGCTGCAGCTCTCCTTCTTCTCCCAGGTCGCAGTCGTCCAGGTCACCCCCGACGCGCTGCCGACCCTGGTCGTCTCGCTCGGCCTGCTCGGGGGCGGGCTGACCGGAGCCGTCAGCGGCTTCTCGGTCGGCATCCTGCTCGACTGCCTGCTGATCCAGCCGCTCGGCGGCAGCTCGCTCGTCCTGCTCGCCTGCGGATACCTCGCCGGCCTCTTCCGCGAGCGCTTCGAAATCCAGAGCGCGCTGCTGCCGCCGCTCCTCTGCATGGCGTTCACGCTGCTCGCCGAGGTCGGCTTCGGCGCGGTGGCGGCGATGCTCGGGATCGACTCCACCGTCAGCCCGCTGGTGCTTCGCGACATGCTGATCAAGAGCGCCTTCGCGTTCTTCCTCGCCTGGCCGATCTACTACGGCATCAAGTGGCTGCTGCGGCCGGCGCTGGTCGAGGATCGGGCGGCGCGCAGCAGCCGGCCGACGGTCCTGGGAGCCTAGGACGATGTTCCCGCGCTCGCAGGATCGCCCCCGCGGCAGCCGGCTCTCGCTCCGCATCGCCGTCGTCGGCGGCATCGCGGTGACGCTGTTCGCGGTGCTCTTCTTCCGGCTCTGGAACCTACAGGTGCTCGACGGCTCCAAGTACCTCGCCGAGGCGCAGAACAACCGCACCCGCGAATACCGGGTGCTGGCGCCGCGCGGCGAGATCCTCGACCGCGAAGGCAACGTGCTGGTCGACAACCGCACCAGCCTGGCGCTGGTGCTCGACCCCCAGAAGCTTCCCGCCGAGGCGGGGCGGGAAGAAGCCGAGCTGCGCGACCTGGGCCGGCTGGTCCACATGCCGCTCAAGCGGGTCCGCGAGGTGATCCAGGAAGGGGAGGAAGTGGCCGCCGGGGCGCCGGTGACGCTGCGCCGCGACATCGGCTACGAGGTCGTCTACTACATCGAAGAAAACCAGCGCCGCTTTCCGGGGGTCTCGGTGGAGCGGGTCTTCGTGCGCGACTACCCCCACGGCAGCCGCGCCGCGCACGTGCTCGGCACCGTCGGCGAGATCAACGAAGAAGAGCTGAAGGAAGCCCGCTACAGGGGCGTCCAGCCCGGCGAAGATGTGGGCCACGGCGGCGTCGAGGAACGTTACGACCGGTGGCTTCGGGGCAAGCCCGGCGTGACCCGGGTCCAGGTCAACGCCCTCGGGCAGCCGACCCCGGGGGGCCACCTCGAATCCGAGCCGCCGGTACCCGGCGACAGGGTGATGCTGACGATCGACCCCGCCGTGCAGGAAGCGGGCGAAGTCGCGCTCGCGCGGCGCGGGCTGCCCGGCGCCTTCCTGACGATGAACATCCACAGCGGCCAGATCCTCGGCATGGGCTCCTTCCCCACCTACGACCCGAAGGTCTTCACCGAACCGATGACGCAGCAGCAGGTCAACGCGCTCTTCCGCGACCCGGTCCTGGCGCCGCTCACCGACCGCGCGACCGAAAGCGCATACCCGACCGGCTCGACTTACAAGATCATCACCGCGCTGGCGGCGCTGGAAAACGGCGTGATCACCCCGCAGACCCCGATCGTCGACAACGGCTACATCGAACTCGGCGGGCAGAAATTCGAAAACGCCGGCGGCGTGGCGAACGGGACGCTGACCCTGGTCCCGGCCCTGCAGGTCTCCTCCGACGTCTTCTTCTACACGCTGGGACTGCGGATGTGGAACAAGAGCTACCTGCAGGCATGGTCCCACGCGCTCGGAATCGGCCGTCCCAGCGGGCTCGACATCGGCAGCGAATCCGAAGGACTGGTGCCGAGCAGGAAGTGGCGCGACCAATTGTTCGCCGAAGGGGAAACGGAACGCCCATGGTCGGCCGGGGACAACGTCCAGCTGGCCACCGGGCAGGGCGACCTGCAGACCAACCCGCTGCAGATGGCGGTCGCGT
>JBLNAC010000221.1:0-6770 GCA_050259155.1 Syntrophothermus sp. | reverse complement strand
TCGTGTTTCGTGCAGAGGACAGAGACCCCTCGCCAGGGGGTCCGCGCCTCGCTCAGCCTATTTCGACTCTTCGGAGGTCGACTCGATCTCCTGCGCGAGCTCCTCCAGCTCCTCGGCGAAGGAGAGGCCGAAGCCCTCGACCGGGGCATCGACCCCGTCGACGCCGAGCTCGGCGGCGAGCTCGTCATCCTCGAGGAGGTCTTCCTCCCCGACCGACTCGATCGCCACGGCGGGCTCGATCGCAACCGTGCGGTAGTGCTTGAGCCCGGTCGCGGCCGGGATCAGCTTGCCGATGATCACGTTCTCCTTGAGGCCGACGAGTCGATCACGCTTGCCCTCGAGGGCGGCGTCGGTGAGCACCTTCGTCGTCTCCTGGAACGAGGCGGCGGAGAGGAAAGACTCGGTCGCGAGCGAGGCCTTGGTGATCCCGAGGATCACCTCTTCGCCTTTGGCCGGGGTCCCGCCCTCTTCCTTGACCTTCTTGTTCATCCGCTTCAGGCTGCCGCGATCTTCGAGCTGCCCGGGCAGCAGGCTCGTCGAGCCCTTGGACTCGATCCGCACCTTCTTCAGCATCTGCCGCGCGATCAGCTCGATGTGCTTGTCGTTGATGTCGACGCCCTGCGCCCGGTAGACCTTCTGCACCTCGTCGACGAGGTACAGCTCGGTCGCGGTGCGGCCGCGGATGGCCAGCAGATCGGCCGGGTAGAGCGACCCTTCGTTGAGCTGCTCGCCGACCTCGACCTTGTCGCCATCGGCGACGTGGAGGCGGGTCCGCAGCGGGAACGAGTAGGCGTGCTCCTCGCCGCTCGACTCGGTGACGATGACTTTCAGCGCTTTCTCGGTCTCCTCGATCGAGACCTTGCCGGCCGCCTCCGCCATCTGCGCCAGGCCCTTCGGTTTGCGCGCCTCGAAGAGCTCGACGATGCGCGGCAGGCCCTGGGTGATGTCCTGGCCGGCGACCCCTCCGGTGTGGAAGGTCCGCATCGTCAGCTGGGTTCCGGGCTCGCCGATCGACTGGGCGGCGATGATGCCGACCGCGTCGCCGATGTCCACCATCGCTCCGGTCGCCGGCGATACGCCGTAGCAGGCGCGGCAGACCCCTGACTCGGCCTCGCACTTCAGGGCCGAGCGGACGGGCACCTTGACCTCGTCGTCGCCGAAGGCCTCGGCGATCTCGCGAACCTCGGCGAAGGTGATCTCCTGGTTGCGCTTCAGCAACTCGCGGCCCCGCTTGGTCTCGAGCTTCTTCGCGGCCAGGCGCCCGACCAGGTTGTCGTTGAGGGAGCCGTCGTCCTTGCGCAGCGCCATCTCGATGTGATCTTTGGTCTTGCAGTCCTCGTCGCGGACGATCACGTCCTGGGCGACGTCGACCAGCCTCCGCGTCAGGTAGCCGGAGTCGGCCGTGCGCAGCGCCGTTTCGGCGAGTCCCTTGCGGGCGCCGTGGGTGGAGATGAAGTACTCCAGGACCGAGAGGCCCTCCATGAAGTTGGCCTTGATCGGGCGCTCGATGATCTCCCCTTTCGGGTTGGCCATCAGGCCGCGCATCCCGGCCAGCTGGCGGATCTGTTTGAACGATCCGCGGGCGCCGGAGTTGGCCATCATGTAGATCGGGTTCAGCTCGTCGAGGTTGCGCTCCATCGCCTCGGCGACCTCGTCGGTGGCCCGGTTCCAGTGCGCGGTGACGGCCTCGTGCCGCTCCTCGGCGGTGATGTAGCCGTCGTCGTACTGCGCCTGGATCGCTTCGGTCTCCTTCTCGTAGCGCTCGAGGATCTCCGGCTTGTCCGGAGGGGAGACGACGTTGTTCTTGGAGACCGTGATCCCCGCCTGGCTCGCGTACTGGAAGCCGAGGTCCTTGAAGGCGTCGAGGACCTGGGAGACCGCCGGCGCGCCGTAGCCGTCGACGAGCCCCGAGACCATCGCGTTGACGTCCTTCTTCTTCAGCGAGTAGTTGACGAACTCGAACTGATCGGGGTCGAAGTCCTCCCCGAGGGCGGTGGCCAGGGCACGCTCGATCTTCTCGTTGAAGATGATCCGCCCGACCGTGGTCAGGAAGTGCCCGCGGCCGGCGCGCCGGTACTCGGCCCGGTCGTGGAGCCCGCAGCCGCCGTTCTCGTAGACGAGCTCGGCCTCCTGCGCGGAGCGGAAGACCTTGACGTTCGGTCGCGAGCCGTTGCCGCCCTCGCCGGCCTTCAGTTGCTCGTCGATCTTCGCCAGCTCATCCGCCTCCGGGCCGTAGGTGAGGTAGTAGATCCCCAGGACCATGTCCTGGGTCGGGGTCGCCAGCGGCGCCCCGTGCGCGGGCGAGAGGATGTTGTTCGCCGAGAGCATCAGGATCCGCGCCTCGGCCTGGGCCTCGGCGGATAGCGGCACGTGGACCGCCATCTGGTCGCCGTCGAAGTCGGCGTTGAAGGCGTGGCAGACCAGGGGGTGGACCTGGATCGCCTTGCCCTCGACCAGGACAGGTTCGAAGGCCTGGATGCCGAGGCGGTGGAGCGTCGGCGCCCGGTTCAGCAGGACGGGGTGTTCGTGGATCACTTCCTCGAGCACGTCCCAGACCTCGGGGATCATCGACTCGACCATCTTCTTCGCCGCCTTGATGTTCTGGACGGCTTTGCGCTCGACGAGCTGGGCCATGATGAACGGCTTGAACAGCTCGAGCGCCATCAGCTTCGGCAGGCCGCACTGGTGCAGCCGCAGGCTGGGCCCGGAGACGATCACCGAGCGGCCCGAGTAGTCGACCCGCTTGCCGAGCAGGTTCTGGCGGAAGCGGCCCTGCTTGCCCTTGAGCATGTCGGATAGCGACTTCAGCGGCCGGTTCCCGGGGCCGGTCACCGGGCGGCCGCGACGGCCGTTGTCGAACAGCGCGTCGACCGCCTCCTGCAGCATCCGCTTCTCGTTGTTGACGATGATCTCCGGCGCGCCGAGGTCGAGCAGCCTCTTGAGGCGGTTGTTGCGGTTGATCACCCGCCGGTAGAGGTCGTTCAGGTCCGAGGTCGCGAAACGGCCCCCGTCGAGCTGGACCATCGGCCGCAGCTCCGGCGGGATCACCGGGATCGCGTCGAGGATCATCCAGTCGGGCTGATTCTCGGAGTTGAGGAAGGCGGAGGCCACTTTCAGCCGCTTCACCGCGCGGGCCTGTTTCTGCCCTTTGGAGGTGTTGATGATCTGCTCGAGCTCCTCGCACTCCTGCTCGAGGTTCACCTGCTCGAGTAGGTCGCGCACCGCCTCGGCGCCCATGCCGCCGCGGAAGTACTCGCCCCAGCCGAAGGGGGAGCCGAAGCGGTCCTTGAGCTCGCGGAAGACCGTCTCGTCGTTGATGACGTCCTTCGGCTTCATCTCGGTGAAGATCTTCCAGACTTCGGCCATCCGCTCGATCGCCTCCTCGAGGTAGGCGTCGGTGTCGGCGATCTCGGCCTCGAACTGCTTGCGCAGCTCCTTGATCATCTTCGACCGGTCTTCGTCCTTGAGCTTGCGCAGCTGCGTCGCGGTTAGTTTCAGCGAGTCGGCCCAGATGTGGTCTTCGTCGTCGAACCCGTCCTGACTCCCCTCCTCCAGGTACTTGACGCGCCGCTCGAGCGACTCGTTCAGCTCCTGGGTCCGCTTCTGCCGTTCCGCCTCGTAGGCGTCGGTGACTTTCTTGACCTCTTTCTCGAGCTTCCCGATGTCCTTGTCGCGAGCCTCCTCGTCGACCCAGGTGACCATCGACGCGGCGAAGTAGAGCACCTTCTCGAGCTCTTTCGGCGCCATGTCGATCAGGTAGCCGATGCGGCTCGGAACGCCCTTGAAGAACCAGATGTGGGAGACGGGCGAGGCGAGGTCGACGTGGCCCATCCGCTCACGACGGACCTTCGAGCGCGTCACCTCGACGCCGCAGCGCTCGCAGACGATGCCCTTGTAGCGCACCCGCTTGTACTTCCCGCAGTAGCACTCCCAGTCCTTGGTCGGACCGAAGATGCGCTCGCAGAAGAGGCCGTCTTTCTCGGGCTTCAGCGTCCGGTAGTTGATCGTCTCGGGCTTGGTGACCTCTCCCCAGCTCCAGGAGCGGATCTTCTTCGAGGACGCGAGCCCGATCTCGATCGCGTCGAAATTGTTGATGTCGATCATCAGTCCTCCACCTCGGCCGGCTCGGCCTCCTCGACCTCGCCGGCGCTCTCGCCGTCGGTTCCGCCCTCGCCCTCGGCCACGACCTGCTCCTCCTGCTCGTCGGCCGCTCCGTTGGAGGAGTCGGCGCGCACGCCGGTCAGGTCCATGCCGAGCTCCTCGGCCGCTTTCAACAGGTCGTCCTCCTCCTCGGAGATCTCGACGTCGGTCCCTTCGGAGACGACGTTGGCGTCGAGCGAAAGGCTCTGGATCTCCTTCAGCAGGACTTTGAACGACTCCGGGATCGAGGGCTCGGGGATGTTCTCGCCCTTGACGATCGCCTCGTAGGCCTTGACCCGCCCAACCGTGTCGTCGGACTTCACGGTGAGCATCTCCTGCAGCGTGTAGGCGGCGCCGTAGGCCTCGAGGGCCCAGACCTCCATCTCGCCGAAGCGCTGGCCTCCGAACTGCGCCTTGCCGCCCAGCGGCTGCTGGGTGACGAGGGAGTAGGGCCCGGTCGAGCGGGCGTGGATCTTGTCGTCGACCAGGTGCAGCAGCTTGAGGATGTACATGTAGCCGACCGTCACCTTGCCCTCGTAGGGCTCGCCGGTGCGGCCGTTGAAGAGCTGGGCGGTGCCGGCGGCGCGGGCGCCGGGACGGGCGCCGGTGTCGATCCCGAGGTCGATGCCGCGCGCCTCGTTCTCCTTCTGCCAGCGGACCAGCGCGTCGTCGACGTCCTCGACCGTGGCGCCGTCGAAGACCGGGGTCGCGACGTACACGCGGCCGTCTCCGTCGTCGGAGTGGGCCTGGCTGTAGGCGTCGGAGCCGTCGTCGTACCAGCCGTTCGCCGCCACCCACCCGAGGTGGGTCTCGAGGATCTGGCCGATGTTCATCCGGCTCGGCACGCCGAGCGGGTTGAGGATCACGTCGACGGGGGTGCCGTCGGCGAGGTGCGGCATGTCCTCCTCGGGCACGATCTTCGAGATCACGCCCTTGTTCCCGTGGCGTCCCGCGAGCTTGTCGCCCTCGGCGATCTTGCGCTTGGTCGCAACGTAGACGCGGACCAGGTCGTTGACGCCGGGGGGCAGGTCGTCGCCGTCGTCGCGGCTGAAGGTGAGGACGTCGATGACCACGCCGCCCTCGCCGTGCGGGACTTTCAGCGAGGTGTCGCGGACCTCGCGCGCCGTCTCCGTGAAGATCGCGCGGATCAGCTTCTCCTCGGCGGTCAGCTCGGTCTCGCCCTTCGGCGTCACCTTGCCGACCAGCAGGTCGCCGGACTGGACCTCGGCGCCGACGCGGACGATGCCGCGCTCGTCGAGGTTGCGCAGGCTCTCCTCGGAGCGGTTGGGGATGTCGCGCGTGATCTCCTCGTCGCCGAGCTTGGTGGTGCGGGCGTCGATCTCGTACTCCTCGATGTGGATCGAGGTGAGTTCGTCGTCCTTGACCAGGCGCTCGGAGAGGATGATCGCGTCCTCGAAGTTGTAGCCCTCCCAGGACATGAACGCGACCAGGCAGTTCTTGCCGAGGGCGATCTCGCCGCCGCCGGTGGAGGAGCCGTCGGCGAGGACGTCGCCCTCCTTGACCCGCTGGCCCGCGTCGACGATCGGGCGCTGGTGGATGATCGTGCCCTGGTTCGAGCGCATGAACTTGTGCAGCGGGTACTCCTCGTCGCCGTCCTTGCCGCTGACGACGATGCGGTCGGCGTCGACATAGGTGACCTCGCCGGAGCCGCGGGCGAGGACGACGTCGCCGGTGTCGACGGCGGCGCGGCGCTCCATCCCGGTGCCGATCAACGGCGGGTCGGGCTTCAGCAGGGGCACCGCCTGCCGCTGCATGTTCGACCCCATCAGCGCCCGGTTGGCGTCGTCGTGCTCGAGAAATGGGATCAGCGAGGTCGCCACCGACCAGATCTGCGACGGCGAGACGTCCATCAGGTCGACTTCGCGCGGCGCCGCGGTCGCGTACTCCTGCTCGCCGGCGCGGACGAGGACCTGCGGCCCCTTCAGCTTGCGCGTCTTGGGGTCGAACTCGGAGTTCGCCTGGGCGATCACCTTGTCCTCCTCCTGGGTGGCGTCGAGGTGGACGATCTCGTCGCTGACGACGCCGTCCTTGACGAGCCGGTACGGGGTCGTGACGAACCCGTGCTCGGAGACCTCGGCGTAGGAGGCGAGCGAGCCGATCAGGCCGATGTTGGGCCCCTCCGGCGTCTCGATCGGACACATCCGGCCGTAGTGGGTCGGGTGCACGTCGCGGACCTCGATCGGCGCCCGCTCGCGGGTCAGGCCGCCGGCGCCGAGGGCCGAGAGCCGACGCCGGTGGGTGAGGCCGGCGAGGCTGTTGGTCTGGTCCATGAACTGCGACAGCTGCGAGGAGCCGAAGAACTCCTTGAGCGCCGCCACGACCGGCCGGATGTTGATGATGGTCTGCGGCGTGATCGTGTCGACGTCCTCCGTCGACATGCGCTCGCGGACGACGCGCTCCATGCGGTAGAAGCCGATCCGGAAGGCCTCTTGGATCAGCTCGCCGACCGTACGCAGACGACGGTTCCCGAAGTGCTCGTACTCGTCGAGCTCGGCGCGGATCGGGCCGCGGTCGAGCGCGAAGGAGTCGGCGGCGAAGTCCTTCGAGTCCTCGGGGACGCCGATCAGGTGCGGCAGCGCGACGAGCTTCTGGACGAGCGCGAGGATGTC